>NZ_JBSGXU010000024.1:0-69282 GCF_053610205.1 Streptomyces sp. NPDC054932
GCCCCAGCGGGCGTCCGGGGTTCGCGTGCTTCCGGGCGGACGGCGCCGCCGGAGGTCAGTCGTGCCAGGCTCCCGACTCCTCCAGCAGCGGCTGGAGCGAGGCGAACACGGCAGGCGTGGCGGCCAGGGTCAGCCCGCCCGAGGCCGGCTCACCCGGGCGGCCCCCCGTCACGGCCCCGGCCTCCCGGGCGATCAGGTCCCCGGCGGCCAGGTCCCACGGGTTGAGCCCCCGCTCGTAGTACCCGTCGAGGCGCCCCGCGGCCACGTCGCACAGGTCCAGCGCCGCCGACCCGCCCCGCCGGATGTCCCGCACCAGCGGGATGATCCGCGCCACGACCTCGGCCTGGTGGGCCCGCCGGGTCTGCACGTACGCGAAGCCGGTCCCGAGCAGCGCCTGGTCCAGCGGCGCCGCCGGCCGGCAGGCGAGGCGGGACGTACCCAGCCACGCGCCGCCGCCGAGCACCGCGTGGTAGGTCTCCCCGCGCATCGGCGCCGCGACGACGCCCACCACGGTCTCGCCGCCGTACTCGGCCGCGATGGAGACGCCCCAGCTCGGCAGCCCGTAGAGGTAGTTCACGGTGCCGTCCAGCGGGTCGACGACCCAGCGCACCCCGCTCGTCCCCGGGGTGTCCGCGCCCTCCTCGCCCAGCAGCCCGTCCTCGGGCCGCCGCTCGGCGAGGATGCCGGTGATCAGCTTCTCCGCCGCGATGTCCATCTCGGTCACCACGTCGATCGGGCTGGTCTTCGTCGCCGCCACGGCCAGATCGGCCGGGCGGCCGTCGCGCAGCAGAGCTCCGGCCTGCCGGGCGGCCTCCAGGCCCACGTCCAGCAGTTCGGCCTTCAGCTCGTCAGAGATCACGGTCCCACTTCCTACGCGTACGGACTGTCCACGCCCGCGGCCGCCGGCCGGGGGCCCCGCGCCGGGCAGCAGCCCACCGCGCACAGGTCATGACTCTGGCCCAGCGTGCCCACCCAGCACTCCGCGGCCGGCTCCCCGCGCTCCTTGGCGGCGCGCTCCAGCACCAGCTCCCGTACGGCGGAGGCGAAGCGCGGATCGGCGCCGACGGTGGCGGACCTGCGGGCGGGCAGGCCCAGCCCGGCCGCCTTCGCGGTGGCCTCGGTGTCCAGGTCGTAGAGGACTTCCATGTGGTCGGAGACGAAGCCGATGGGCACCATGACGACGGCGGGCGCCCCGGCGGCGTGCAGGGCCTCCAGGTGGTCGCAGATGTCCGGCTCCAGCCACGGGATGTGCGGGGCGCCGCTGCGGGACTGGTAGACGAGCTCCCAGGAGTGCGCGACCCCGGTCCGCGCGGCCACCTCGTCCGCGATCACCCGGGCGACGTCCAGGTGCTGCTTGACGTACGCCCCGCCCTCGCCGCCCCCGGTGTGGTCCGCGACGGGGCCGGAGGTGTCGGCCGCGGCGGTCGGGATGGAGTGGGTGGTGAAGGCGAGGTGCGCGCCGGAGCGCACCTCCTCCGGCAGCTCGGCGAGCGAGGCCAGCACCCCGTCGATCATGGGCTCCACGAAGCCGGGGTGGTTGAAGTAGTGGCGCAGCTTGTCGACGCGCGGCAGCTCCACGCCCTCCCCGGCCAGGGTGGCCAGCGCGTCGGCGAGGTTCTCGCGGTACTGGCGGCAGCCCGAGTACGAGGCGTACGCGCTGGTCGCGAGCACCGCGATCCGGCGGCGCCCGTCGGCGGCCATCTCCCGCATCACGTCGGTCAGGTACGGGGCCCAGTTCCGGTTGCCCCAGTACACCGGCAGGTCCAGCCCGTGCCCGGCGAAGTCCTTGCGCAGTGCGTCCAGCAGCTCACGGTTCTGCCCGTTGATCGGGCTGACCCCGCCGAACCCGAAGTAGTGCTGCCCGACCTCCTTGAGCCGCTCGCGGGGGATGCCGCGCCCGCGCGTGACGTTCTCCAGGAAGGGCACGACGTCGTCGGGTCCCTCGGGGCCGCCGAAGGACAGCAGGAGAAGGGCGTCGTAAGGGGCGGCGGAGCCGCCGTCGGGGGCACGGAGCTGGTCTGACATGCCTCGAATCCTGCCACCCGGTGCCCGGGCCCGGGCACCGGACCCGGCCCGTCCCACCCCTCGGACGCGAGGTAAGGTCACCCTAACTTCCTGTCGGTATTTTCCCCATGCGGGCGCCTTGTCGGCGGACGTAACCTGTGTTTGCCAATCACGTCCCTTACGGAGGGCACCACCTTGCCCAGTCCCTACCGCGCCATATTCGCCATCCCCGGCACCAAGGGGTTCACGGGCGCCGGCATTATCGGCCGGCTACCGCTGGCCATGGTGGGCATCGGCGTCCTCACGATGATCACGGAGCTCGGCGGCAGCTACGGGCTCGCCGGCGCGCTCACCGGCACCATCGCCCTGTCCGCCGCCGCCGTGGGCCCCCAGATATCGCGGCTCGTGGACCAGTACGGACAGCGGCGGGTGCTGCGCCCCGTCACCCTGATCACGGCCGCCGCGGTGACCGGCCTGCTGGTCGCGGCGGCGAACGGCTGGCCGAGCTGGACCCTCTTCCCCTTCGCCGTCGTCGCCGGGTGCGTGCCGAGCGTCGGATCGATGGTCCGGGCCCGCTGGACGGCCCTGTTCCGCGACACCCCCCAGCTGCACACGGCCTATTCGTTCGAGTCCATCGTCGACGAGCTCTGCTTCATCATCGGCCCGCCGCTGGCCGCGACCCTCTCGGCCGGCTGGTTCCCCGAGGCCGGCCCGGTGGTCGCCCTCGTCTGCCTGGTGACGGGCGTGTGGTGGCTGACGGCCCTGACCGCCACCGAGCCCGAGCCGCACCCCCACCACGAGCACACGGACCGGTCCTCGGCGCTGCGCTCCCCCGGCCTGCAGGTCCTGGTGGCCACCTTCGTGGCGACCGGCGCGATCTTCGGCTCCGTCGACGTGTCGACCCTCGCCTTCGCC
Organism: Streptomyces sp. NPDC054932; assembly: GCF_053610205.1. Lineage (NCBI taxonomy): Bacteria > Bacillati > Actinomycetota > Actinomycetes > Kitasatosporales > Streptomycetaceae > Streptomyces > Streptomyces sp. NPDC054932. Next base: position 2,920 of record NZ_JBSGXU010000024.1, read on the forward strand.
GAGGAGCAGGGCAGCAAGTCCCTCGGTGGGGTGTTCCTGGCGGTCTGGGCGTTCGGATCCTGCCTGGCGGGCATCGTCTTCGGCCTGTTGCACTTCAAGGGCAGGGCCGAACCTCGCTGGCTCCTGGGCATCAGTGCGATGGCCGTGAGTATGATCCCCCTCCTACTGGCCGGGAACCTTCCGTTTCTGGCCGTGGCGCTCTTCGTCTCGGGCCTCGCCATCGCTCCCACGATGATCACCACGATGGCCCTGATCGAGGCGCACGTACCACACGCGAAGCTGACCGAGGGCATGACCTGGATCAGCACCGGCCTCGCGGTCGGTATCGCGCTGGGGTCCTTCGTGACCGGCTTGGTCGTCGACGCAGCCGGAGCGCAGGCCGGGTACGTCGTCTCCATCACGGCGGGGATCGCGGCGGCCGCGGTCGGGTTCGCGGGTTATCGCCGGCTGCAGAGGCCGGCGCAAGGGGAGGAGCCAGCAACCGATGGGGACGGCGACAGCACGGCAGCGCAGCACGGAACGGACCGCGTGGCGTAACTGGGCGGGCAACATCACCGCCACACCGACCCGCGTGGTGAGCCCGGCATCGGTCGGGGAGCTCCAGGAGGCGGTCCGCCGGGCCGCCGAGGACGGGCTGCGGGTGAAGGCGGTCGGCACCGGCCACTCCTTCACCGCGGCCGCCGCGACCGACGGGGTGCTCGTACGCCCGCAGGCCCTGGCCGGGATCCTGTCGATCGACCGGGCCGCGGGCACGGTCACGGTGGCGGCGGGCACGGTCCTGAGGGACCTCAACCGGGCCCTGGCCGCGGAAGGCCTGTCGCTCACCAACATGGGCGACATCATGGAGCAGACGGTCTCCGGCGCCACCAGCACCGGCACCCACGGCACCGGCCGCGACTCGGCCTCCATCGCCGCCCAGATCCGGGGCCTGGAACTGGTCACCGCCGACGGCCGGCTGCTGAACTGCTCGGACAAGGAGAATCCCGAGGTCTTCGCGGCGGCCCGGGTCGGCATCGGCGCGCTCGGCATCGTCACCGCGATCACCTTCGCCGTGGAGCCGGTCTTCTTCCTGTCCGCGCGGGAGGAGCCGATGGGCTTCGAGCGGGTGACGGCCGAGTTCGAGCAGCACTTCGCGGAGAACGAGCACTTCGAGTTCTACTGGTTCCCGCACACCGGCAACTGCAACACCAAGCGGAACAACCGCAGCCAGGGCCCCGCCGCCCCGCCCGGACCGGTGAGCGCCTGGATCGAGGACGAGTTGCTCTCCAACGGCCTCTTCCAGGCCGTCAACTCGCTGGGCCGCGCGGTCCCGGCCACCATTCCCTCCATCGCCCGGGTGGCCAGCCGCGCCCTGTCGGCGCGCACGTACACGGACATCCCGTACAAGGTGTTCACCAGTCCGCGCCGGGTGCGCTTCGTGGAGATGGAGTACGCGCTCCCGCGCGAGCAGGTGGTCGAGGCGCTGCGGGAACTGCGGGCGATGGTCGACCGCTCCGGGCTGCGGATCAGCTTCCCCGTGGAGGTGCGCACGGCTCCGGCGGACGACATCACGCTCTCGACCGCCTCGGGGCGCGAAACGGCGTACATCGCGGTGCACATGTACAAGGGCACCCCGTACCAGTCCTACTTCACGGCGGCCGAGCGCATCTTCACCGCGCACGGCGGGCGTCCGCACTGGGGCAAGGTGCACACGCGGGACGCGGGGTACTTCGCGGAGGTCTACCCGCGGTTCGGCGAGTTCACCGCGCTGCGCGACCGTCTCGACCCGAACCGGGTCTTCGGCAACGACTACCTGCGGCGCGTCCTCGGGGACTGAGCCGGTCCCGGCGGCCGGGGTCAGGGCGTGCTCCGCCCCGCCGCCGGTGTCGACGCGTCAGGGCCGGTCGGCGGGGCCGGCGGTGCGGGGGCCGGGGACGTGGACGGGGACTCCTTCGAGGGGGAGGTGCTGGGCTTCGGATCCCCGGAAGCCCCGGAGTTCCCGGAGTTCCCGCCGGAGTTCCCGGATCCCGAGGGGCTCGGTCCGGGGCCGGGGCTCCGGCCGTCCTGCGGGTCCGAGGGGCTCGGCGAGGTCCCCGGACCGGGGGCCCGCCCGCGCTTCCCGTCGGAGCCCGGCCCCTCCGGGGGCGGGGCGGGCCGGTCCCGGTCCGCCGTGCGGGTGCCGCCGGAGAAGAGCGTGCCGCCGCCACTGCTGACGGAGGTGCCGGCCATCGCCTCGTACGTGCCGAGGCCGCCGATGGCGAGGGCGAAGGCCGCTCCGGAGGCCACCGCGGTGCGCTTCCAGCCCCGTACCCGGGTGCCGTGCACGGTGGCCTCGCCGAACTCCCCCGTGAGCGCGCCGTCCGGGGCCCGCTGCTCCGCACGGTCCGTCGGCACGCTACGGGCCCCGGTCCGGGCGCTCCCCCGCAGCCGGTCGCCGGTGCGCCGGAAGAAGTGCTGGATCACGGGCCCGCCCGCGGTCGCGACGACGCTGACCACGCCGGCCCCGAGGATGGTCCCGTAGACACCCATCTTCGAGGCGAGCAGGGCCGCCGCGACGGTGGCGAGCGAGGAACCGGCGACCTGGGCCGCGCTCAGGTCGAGCTTCTTCCTCTCCGGCTCCTCCCCGACGTCCCGCGCCGCCCTCTGACCCATCGCCATCCCCGGTGTGTCCTGCCTCTCGCGCTTCTCCTCTTTCAGGAGTTACGGACCCATGAGCGAAGCAGATAGTTCCGTTTCTGGTGATTATGTGAAGCAAGACACCCGAAAACGGACCACGGGTGCAGGTCGGACCCGATCGAGGGCAGGCCAACTCCCGCCGTCCGGGGAAACTTCGGCGGCGCGGCGGTCCACCCAGGTGGCCCGAATGGAGTACTGTGGCGAGCCCTGGGGCCGTCCTTCCTTTCGGATGTCCGGACTCGGGAGAGGGGGCCGACTGATGGAACACGGCACTCAAAGACCGGTGATGCCGCGGAATTGCACGGGCTCCTGCTGCGCACAGTAACCGTTCGGTCACTGTGCGTGCCCAACAGGTAACCGTGCCATAACGACGATCAAGGGCGCATGCCCGACACGCCGGTTTAACTCGGCAAGGTTGTGGCAGGCTGCACCCGGGCAGGCCACACTCGACTAGCGGAAGCAGCGACGCACGTGACGTCGGCAGGCACCACCCGGGAGGTCCCCATGCCCGAACTGCGTGTCGTGGCCGTCTCAAATGACGGCACACGACTGGTGCTCAAGGCTGCGGACAGCACGGAGTACACGCTTCCGATCGACGAGCGGCTCCGCGCCGCCGTCCGCAACGATCGCGCACGCCTGAACCAGATCGAGATTGAGGTGGAGAGCCACCTCCGCCCCCGCGACATCCAGGCCCGCATACGGGCCGGTGCCTCCGCGGAGGAGGTCGCTCAACTCGCCGGTATCCCCGTCGACCGCGTACGCCGCTTCGAGGGCCCGGTGCTCGCCGAGCGCGCGTTCATGGCCGAGCGTGCCCGCAAGACCCCCGTGCGCCGCCCCGGCGAGAACACCGGTCCGCAGCTCGGCGAGGCCGTGCAGGAACGGCTGACGCTGCGCGGGGCCGAGAAGGAATCCGTCCAGTGGGACTCCTGGCGCCGCGACGACGGCACCTGGGAGGTCCTGCTCGTCTACCGCGTCGCGAGCGAACCTCACTCCGCGAGCTGGACCTACGACCCGCCGCGCCGGCTGGTCGTGGCCGTCGACGACGAGGCCCGCTCCCTGATCGGCGAGTCGGAGGACCTGCCCGCGACGCCGGAGCCGAGCTTCCCCTTCGTGCCGAGGATCGCGCGGCTGCCGCGCGACCGGCCGCTGGACCGCGCCCTGGACCGGCAGCTGGAGCGGGCCGACAGCCGGCCGGCGCCCACGCCGGAGCCGGAGGAGGAGCGGGACACCCTGACCAGCCTGCTGGAGGCGGTCCCGAGCTTCCGCGGCGACATGGTGGTCCCGGAGCGCACCGAACCGACGGACACGGAACCGGAGGCGGAGGAGCCGCCGGCTCCCGCCGCCTCGGCGGGCGCGGGCGCCGCGTACGCCGATGTCCTGATGCCCCGCACGGTGGCGGGCCACCGCGACCGGCTGACCGGCACGACCGACCGCCAGGCCGAGGCCGACGGGGTCCGCCCCGGGCGCCGTGCGGCCGTACCGAGCTGGGACGAGATCGTCTTCGGCACCCGCCGCAAGAAGCAGGAGTAGCGCCGCAGAGCAGGGCCCCCGCCGACGCGTGGAGCGGCGGGCCGAACGGTACGGCGGGACCGGTCAGGGCCGGTTGCGCCGGGGCCGGGCGGCCTTGCGTCAGGCGCCCCGCAGGGAGCGCCCCGGCATGCGCCCGGCCCCGTCCCGACTACTGGGGGTCCGGGCCCGTGGCCACCGGGCGGGCCGGGTCGCCGGACCATTCGGACCAACTGCCCGCATAGAGGTCGGACTCGATGCCGGCCACCTCCAGGGCCAGTACCTCATGCGCTCCGGAGACTCCCGAGCCGCAGTACACACCGACCGGGGTCCCCTCGGACGCGCCGAGCCCCTCGAACCGGGCGCGCAGCGCGTCCGCCGGCAGGAACCGCCCGTCCGGACGCACGTTCTCCGAGGTCGGAGCCGACAGCGCGCCCGGGATGTGGCCGCCCACCGGGTCGATCGGTTCGACCTCGCCCCGGTAGCGCTCGCCCGCACGGGCGTCCAGGAGGACGCCCTCCCGCGCGCGCAGGGCCGCCGCGTCCGCGTCCAGCAGTCCGACCGCCCCCGGAGTTGGCTTGAAATCGCCCTCCGCGGGAGTCACCCGATCGGCTGTCACCTCACCCCCGGCGGCCGTCCAGGCGGCAAGGCCGCCGTCGAGGACCCGCACGTTCGGGTGACCTGTCCAGCGCAACAACCACCATGCCCGGGCCGCCGCCCAGCCCTGGCCTCCGTCGTACACAACGACGGGCCCGTCCGCCGGGACGCCCGCCCGCCGCATCGCTTCCCCGAAGGCCTCCGGGTCCGGCAGCGGGTGCCTCCCGCCCGACCCGGGCGGACCTGCCAGTTCGCTGTCGAGGTCGACGTACACCGCTCCGGGAAGGTGTCCTGCCTCGTAGGCGGGCCGCTGGTCGGGGCCGCCGAGCTGCCAGCGGACGTCCAGCAGCACCGGCGGGCGGGGGCCCGCCAGCTCGTTCCTCAGTCCGGCGGCGGCGAGGATCGCAGATTTCGCAGTCATGCCCGCCATCTTCCTCCCCGCCCGGCACCGGCGTAACAAGCCCGTCATCGGGGGGCCGCACCGATCCGGTCAACTCCGCGCCGGGCCCCCTCGTTGCGGCCCGGTCGGGGCGCGCCGAGTCCCCGGGAGTGGAAGCATCAGCACCGGTAAGCGCCACGACGGAGGAGACGGCTGACATGACCGAGGCAGCGGAAGCAACCCGGCGCACGCCCGGTACCCCGTGCTGGGTGAGCCTCATGGTGCACGGCCTCGGGACCACCGAGGACTTCTACGCCGACCTGTTCGGCTGGGAGTACGAACCGGGACCCGAGCAGCTCGGCCCGTACGTCCGTGCGGTGCTGAACGGCCACGAGGTGGCCGGGATCGGGGAGATGCCGCCGGACCGGCATCTTCCGGTGAACTGGACGACGTACCTCGCCACCGACGACGCGGACGCGACCGCCGAGTCGGTCCGCGCCTGCGGCGGCACGGTCGCGGTGGGTCCGCTGGACGCCGGCATCGCGGGGCGGGTGGCGATCTGCTCCGACCCGCTGGGTGCGATCTTCGGACTGTGGCAGGCGCAGAGCCGCATGGGCACCCGGCTGCACGGCGGGCCGGGCACCCCCGTGTGGAACGAGCTGGTCACCCAGGACACCTCGACGGTCGGGAAGTTCTACGAGCACGTCTTCGGCCACGAGGCGCAGACGCACGCCACGGCCTCCGACGACTTCGACTACCTGACCCTGCACCTGGAGGGCCGCCCCGTGGCCGCCGTGCACGGCGTCGGGCGTTCGCTCCCGCACGACCGGGGACCGCACTGGATGGCGTACTTCGAGGTGGAGGACACCGACGCGGCGGCGGCCCGGGTGGTCGAACTCGGCGGACGCGTGGTCGATCCGCCCCGCGAGGGTCCGCGCGGCCGGCAGGCCACGGTCGCGGACCCGGAGGGAGCGGTCTTCGCCATCGTGCGGTCCCCGCGCTGAGCTCAGTCCGCCCTCGGCCCGGGCGCCCGTCCGAAGTGGCGGGCGGTGGGCACGAGGGCGGCCGCGGCGGGTACGAGGAAGCAGGCCCCGGCGCACACCGCGAGGACCGGGGTGACGCCGAAGGTGTCGATGGCCGGGGCGATGAGGGCGAGGCCCACCGGGGCGAGGCCGTAGGACAGGAGGAAGTCCAGGGAGGAGACCCGGGCGAGCTTGTCCGGGGCGACCTCGCGCTGGGTGGCCGTGAACCAGGGCACGTTGAACAGTTCGATCCCGGCGCCGGCCACGACGTAGGCCGCGATCACCACCACCGGGTGGACCGGCAGCATCAGGCTCAGCGGCGCGAAACCGTAGGCGGCGAGTCCCGCGAAGGCGCTCCAGCCCTGGGAGCGGGGCCGCCGGCGGGCGGTGACCAGGGCCCCGCCGAGCGCGCCCACGGTGTAGGCGGTCATGGCCGCGGCCAGGACCCACCCGGTGCCGTAGCGGTCGCGGCTGATGAGGGGCAGGGCGACGCTGGTGGCGGAGTAGCCCAGCGCGATCACGGCGGTCAGGGCGCCGAGTCCGGCGAGGAACCAGGGGTGTCGGCGGGCCTCGCGTATCCCGTCGATGAATTCGGCGCGCAGCGATGCGCGCGGGGCGGGCGCGGCCGCCTCGGCCGATCCGGCTGACTCGGCCGGTGCGGCGGTGGGCCGCGGGACGGCTCCCCGGCCCGGCAGGAGGGCGGCGACGAGCCAGAGCACGCCGATCCCCAGCAGCAGAGTCCCCACGTCGACGAATGCCGCGAGCAGCGCGGTCAGGGTGGGGCCCGCCAGCGTGGAGGTCCGAACCGCCATGGTCATGGCGGCGTTGGCCTGCTGCCTGCGGTCGGCGGCGACGACCTCGGCGGTGAGCGCCTGGAAGGCGGGGCGGCAGGCCCCCTGACCGGCGCCCGCGAGCGCGGCGGCCAGGGTCATCAGGGCCAGCGACCGGCCGAGACCCAGGGCGAGGAGCGGGGCCGCCGCCGCGGCCGCGAGGGCGGACCAGAGCACGACGGCCCGGCGCGGGTGACGGTCGGCCAGCACTCCGCCGACGGCGACGGCGACGAGGAAGCCGGCGGTGCGGGCGGCGAGGACCAGGCCCAGGCCGGCCGCGCCGAGTTCCCGGTGCAGGACCGCGAGACCCAGGACGAAGGGCAGCGCCCAGGTCGCGAGTCCGGAGGCGGTGGTGCCTGCCCACAGGCGCAGGAAGGCGGGGTCGCGCAGGACGGAACGTGCGGGCGGCGGAACGGCCTTGGGCGTCGCGGGCGCGGGTGTGGTCGACACGGTGTGGTGCTCCTCATTCGTCGGCAGGTGCCGGGTCGTGGTTCGGCGAACCATGACCCCAGGGGTGTTAATGAAAACGATAACCATTACAGTACTCTTCGAACGCGGCACCCCTGCCCGGTGCACGACCGCACCCACGGCCCTTCCCGAACCGGAGAACCCATGCGCCACCGCGCCCGACTCGGCATTCCCCTCACACTCGCCCTGGCCCTTACGACCGCGGGCTGTTCGGCCGCCACCGACGACCGCGCCCCGGCCGGCCCGTCCGCCGCCCCGGCGGCGGCGATCAGCAGTTGCGGGCGCCCGCTCGCCTTCGACCGGCCCCCGGAGCGCGCCGTCGCCCTGGACCAGACCTCGACCGAGATCCTGCTGGAACTGGGACTCCAGAAGCGGATGGCCGGGACGGCCAACCTCAAGACGAAGATCCCCGCGCAGTACCAGGACGCGTACGCCGGTGTCCCGGTCATCGCCCCCAAGATCGCCACCAACGAGCAACTGCGCTCCGCCACACCCGACTTCGTGATCGCCGGCTCCACCGACCTCTACACGAAGGACCGCGCCGGCACCCGCGAGGAACTGGCGGCCCTCGAGGTCGCGACCTTCGTCAGCGCCGTGGACTGCCCGCAGCAGAACGAGGCCGGAAAGACCCCCTTCGAACTGCTCTTCTCCGACTACGAGCAACTCGGCAAGGTCTTCGGCAGCGAGGAACGGGCCGGCCGCCTCGCCCGGGAGCAGCGCGCCGCGGTCACCGCGGCCGGTGAGAACGCCTCCCGGGCCGCCGCGCCGGGCGGCGGGCAGCCCACCGTCGTCTACCTCTACTCGGTCTTCAACGGCATGCCGTACGTCGCGGGCCGGACCGGTCTGCCCAGCGAGATGAGCCGGATCGTCGGTGCGAAGAACGCCTTCGACGACGTGGACGAGGACTGGCCGGAGGTCTCCTGGGAGGAAGTCGCCAAGCGCGACCCGGACTTCATCGTGATCGGCGATCTGTCCGAACGCGGCCGGCCCGGCGACCGCGCCGCCGAGAAGCGCGACACGATGGCCAAGGACCCGGTGGCCTCCAAGCTGGCGGCGGTGCGCGAGAACAGGATCATCGAGGTGCCGGGCATCGAACTGGACCCCTCCGTACGCTCGGTGCACACCCTGGGGCTGCTGGCGGCGGGGATGAAGGACCTCGGGTATGTCCGCTGACCCGGTCGCCCGGCCGGACGCCCCGGACCCGCCGGTGGACCTGCTGCTCCCGGCCGCCCGCGGGGTCCGGGTGCGCACGCCGTCCCCACCGCCCCGGACCGGGCGGTCAGGACCGCGGACCCGGGCGGTACTGCTGCTCGCCGGGATGCTCGTGCTGGCCGCCTCGGTGGCGGCCGGCACCCGTATCGGTACCGCCGACGTGGGATGGGCCGACCTCGGCCGGGTGGTCGGTGCCCGGCTGGGCCTCGGCACCGAACCGCTGCCGCCGCTGCTGGACTCGCTCGTCTGGGACCTGCGGCTGCCGCGGGTCCTGATGGCGGCCCTGGTCGGCGCCTCGCTCGCGGTCTGCGGCACCGTGCTCCAGGCCGTCACGCGCAACGCGCTGGCCGACCCGTACCTGCTCGGCGTGTCCTCGGGCGCCTCGGCCGGGGCCGTCACCGTGGCCGTCCTGCCCCTGTCCGGACTCGGGCTCGGGCTCGGCGGCACGCTCGGGATCACCAGCGGCGCCCTCGCGGGCGCCCTGCTCTCCTTCGGCCTGCTGCTGGTGCTGCTGCGTCGGACGGGCCTGGACTCGGGCCGCATCGTCCTCACCGGCGTGGTCGTCGGGCAGCTCTTCACCGCTCTGACCTCGCTCGTCCTGATGGCCTCGGCGGACGCCGACACCACGCGCGCCCTCACCCACTGGCTGCTGGGCTCGATGGCCCCGGCCCGCTGGGACGCCGTCGCGGTCTGCGCGCTCGTCACCCCGCTCGGGCTGGCGGCCGCCTGGCTGTGCGCGAACTCCCTGGACGGCCTCGCGTTCGGCGCGGACACCGCCGCCTCCCTGGGGATCGGCGTACGGCGCACCCGGATGCTGCTGCTCGTCATGACGGCCGTGCTGACCTCGGTGGCGGTGGCCACCGTCGGCGCCATCGGGTTCGTCGGGCTGATCGTCCCGCACGGGGTGCGCCTCCTCGCCGGTCCGCTCCACCGGGTCCTGCTCCCGCACGCGGCGCTCGCGGGCGCGGTGTTCCTGGTGTGGACCGACGCCCTGGCGCGGGTCGCCTTCGCACCGCGCGAGATACCGGTCGGCGTGATCACCGCGCTGCTCGGCGTACCGCTGTTCCTTCTCGTCCTGCGCAGGAGGGGTGAGCTGTGAGGATCACCGCCGAAGGGCTGAGCTGGTCGGCCTCGGGAACGCCCGTCGTCCGCGGGGTCGGCCTGGACGTCGCGCCGGGCGAGACGGTCGGACTGCTCGGCCCCAACGGCTCGGGCAAGTCCTCGCTGTTGCGCTGCCTGGCCGGGCTCCGCGTGCCCGACGCGGGCACGGTGCACTACGACGGGCAGCCCGTACGGGACTGGAGCGCCCGCCGGATCGCCCGCCGGGTCGCCTTCGTCGAGCAGGACGGCGCGTTCGACACCGACCTGCGCGTCGTCGACGTCGTGGGGCTGGGGCGGACCCCCTTCCGCGACCGCTGGCGCGGGCCGGACGCCACCGACCGGGCGGTCGTCGCCGCCGCACTGGAGCGCGTCGGTCTCACCGGGCTCGCCGACCGCTCCTGGAAGGGCCTGTCCGGCGGCGAGCGGCAGCGCGCCCACATCGCCCGCGCGCTCGCCCAGCAACCGTACGCCCTGCTCCTGGACGAGCCCACCAACCATCTGGACGTCAAACACCAGTTGGAGCTCATGGAGCTGCTCGCCGGTACCGGGCAGACGGTACTGGTCGCCCTCCACGACCTCACCCTGGCCGCCCGCCACTGCGACCGGCTGCTGCTCATGGACCGCGGCCGGCTGATCGCCTCCGGCACCCCCGCCGATGTCCTCACGGCCGAGCGCCTCGCCCTGGTCTTCGGCGTGGACGCCGAACTGTCCACCGACGGGCTGGGCCGGCCCGCTGTCTGCTACCGCGGCCCCCTGCGCACCACCGGGCCCGAACCCGCATCTGCATCTGCATCTGCATCTGCATCCGTACTTCGACAAGGAACGTCATGACGACCCAGTCAGCCACCGCACCCGCACCCGCACCCGCCGTCGATGCGCTCATCGCGGCCGTACTGGCCGGTGAGCACGGCCCGCTGCCCTCCGGGCTCGTGGCCACCAGCGTGTTCTGGATCCACCACGGCACCCGGCTGGCCGGCGGCGACACCACCTACCTCAACCAGTACGTCCTGGTTCGCCTCGGCGGCGCCTTCGGCGGCTGCGCCTTCGAGGCGGGCGAGGTCGACCCGGCGATCTGCCGCGAGGCCTCCGGGGCCCCGCTCGACGTCCTGCTGCGCGAGGCACCGCGCCCGCTGCGGATCGCCGCCCTCGATGCCTACCTGGCCGCGCAGCTCCCGCACCGCGACGCCGGGGCCGAGCCGCTCACCCTCCCCGCCGGCACCCCCGAGGTGCGCGCCCGCGCCCGCGACGCGGCCATCGCCGGGCTGCTGGACATCGACGCGGGCGCCCGCGTCGGCCTCATCGGCGTGGTCAACCCGCTGGTCGCGGCGATCCGTGAGCGGGGCGGCGAACCGCTGCCGTGCGACTTCAACCTCAAGACCACCCAGTGGGGCGATCCCGTCACCACCGACATGCACGAGGTGCTGGAGCGCGCCGACGCCGTCGTCGCCACCGGCATGACCCTCAGCAACGGCTCCTTCGACACCGTCCTCGACCGCTGCCGCACCCGGGGCATCCCGCTGGTCGTCTACGCACAGAGCGGCAGCGCGGTGGCCCGGGCCTTCCTCGGCTCCGGAGTGACCGCCCTGTCCGCCGAACCCTTCCCCTTCTCCCAGTTCAGCGCCGACCCGACGACCCTGTACCGCTACCGGACGGTGGGGCAGCCGTGATCCCGTCCACCGCCCGCCGCGGCGCCGGGCACGCCTCCTGCCACCACGGCGAGATCCTCCAGGGCGTCTTCCTCGACGCCGCCGGGCGCCGGTGCGCCGGCCTGGTCACCCTGCCGATGACCGGGCTGGGCAGCCGCGCCGAGTTCACCCGCCGCCCCGGCACCCCGCCGGAGCAGCTGACCGTCCTCCCGGCCGACCGTACGAAGGCCGCCCGCGCGGCGGTCCTCGCCGTCGAGGAGTGCGCACGACGGCGCCGGGAGCCGCCCTGCGGAGGGGAGTTGCGGATCACCGGCGACATCCCGGTGGGCCTGGGCATGGGCAGCTCCACCAGCGATGTCATCGCCGTCGTGCGCGCGGTCGCCGACTCCTACGGAGCGCGGCTGGCGCCCGGCACCATCGCCCGGCTGGCGGTGCGCGCCGAGCTGGCCTGCGATCCGCTGATGCTCGACGCCCGCCCGGTGCTCTTCGCCCAGCGCGAGGGGCGGGTGCTGGAGGTCCTCGGCCACCGCCTGCCGCCCCTCGTCGTCGTGGGCTGCGCGCTGGGCGGGGGCGCGCCCGTGGACACCCTCTCCCTGCCGGTCCGACCGCACGAGGACACCGACGTACGCGCCTTCGAGCGGCTGCGCGCCCTGCTGCGGCGGGCCGTGGCCACCGGGGACGCGGCACTGCTGGGTCAGGTCGCCAGCGCCAGCGCACGGCAGGGCCAGCGGCTCTTGCGCCACCCGGAATTCGACACGCTCGCCGACATCGCCCGGCGGCTGGGGGCCGCGGGGGTGCAGATCGCGCACAGCGGCGCGGTGGCCGGTGTGCTCCTCGACCCGGCGGCCCCGGGTCTGCGCCACCGGGTCCGCAGCTGCGTACGGGCCCTGGAGAGCAACGGCATCGCCGCGACCCGCACCTTCGCGACCTTCCCGCCGACATCCCCGACGGCTTTCCCGACGACCTTCCCGACCACCAAGGAGTTCCCGAGTGGACCAGCACATCGCGGAGGCCATCGGCCGACCGGACCTGATACGCCTCGACGAGCGGCTCATCTGCCTGCGCTTTGAGACCATGAAGGTCGTCTCCGCCCTCGCCGCGGTCCGCCACCTGCTCGACACCGGGGTCGTTCGGCGCGGAGACACCCTGCTGGACAGCTCCAGCGGGATCTACGCCTACGCCCTCGCCCTGGCCTGCCACCGCCACGGCATGCGCTGTCACATCGTCGGCTCGACGACCGTCGATCGCACGCTGCGCGCCCAACTCGCCGTGCTCGGGGCGACGCTGGAGCAGATGGAGCCCTGCAGCGACCTGAAGCTGGACCAGAAGCGGCGGGTCGGGCGCATCCACGAGATCCTCGCGGAGCACCCCGAATACCACTGGATGCGCCAGTACCACGACGACATCCACTACCTGGGCTACCGGGCCGTGGCCGAGCTGATCCGCAGGTCGACGGGCAAGGACGACGGAGGCGCCGGCGGGGGCGGGGGCGGCCTGACCCTGGTCGGCGGGGTCGGCTCGGGTGCCTCCACCGGAGCGCTCGCCCGCTACCTCCGGGAGGACTCCCCCGACGTCGAACTCGTCGGCGTGCAGCCCTTCGGCAGCGTCACCTTCGGCGCCGAGCACGTCGCGGACCCCGAGATCATCATCGCCGGGATCGGCAGCTCCATCCCCTTCGAGAACGTCAGCCACGCCTCGTACGACACGCTCCACTGGATCTCCTTCGACGCCGCCCTGGCCGGCAGCATCGATCTGCTGCGGCGGCACGCGGTGTTCGCCGGCCTGTCCACCGGGGCCGGCTACCTCGCCGCGCGGTGGGAACGGTCCCGGGCCCCGGAACGCACGGTCCTCTTCATCGCCGCCGACACCGGCCACCGCTACGTGGACACCGTGTACGCCCGCCACCGCGAGGCGGCCGCCATCGACTCGCTGGCCCCCCACCCCGTCACTGACCGGGCCGAACTCGCCCTCCCCTGGTCCCGGATGCGCTGGAACCGGGCTCCCGGCACGGGCGGCGGCGCATGACCCAGTTTCAATACACGGCGTATTAAATACATGATGTATCGTTCCCGTGTGGCTCCCTCGAAGACTCCTTCCACCGATTCCGGCCGGCCTCCCCGCCGCCGCGTCCACACCCGTGCGCGGCTGCTCGACGCCGCCGGGCAGGTGCTGGTCGAGCGGGGCTACGCGAAGACCACCATCGAGGACGTGTGCGCGGCGGCCGGTTACACGCGGGGGGCCTTCTACTCCAGCTTCGCGAGCAAGCAGGACCTCGTCCTCGCGCTGTTCGACCGTCACTCCACGAACCGGCTCGACCAGTTGGGCGGTCTGCTGCGCGATCCTGCGCCGGGGGCGGCCCGACGGATCGGCGAGCTGCTCCTGGCGGTCGACCCCGACGAGCGGGGCTGGATCCTGCTCTTCCTGGAGTTCCGGCTCGACGCGGCCCGCAGCCCGGAGCTCCGCGCACGGCTCCATGAACACGACAAGGCCGTCACCGAGGCCCTCGCGATCCTGCTGGAGCGCAGCGGCACCCGCGTCGGCGCGCAGAGCCTCGCCACCTTCCTGCTCGCCTCCCGCGAGGGCATCCTCGCCCGGACCGCCACGGGCGGACCCGGCAGCGACGAAGCACTGGGCGCCGCAGTCGACGTACTGGCCGAACTGCTGCCCACCCTGCTGCCCTCGCTGGAGCAGGCTCCCTGAGGCGCCCGGCCCGTCAGCCCCATCAGTCCTGCAAGCCCTGCCCACCCCGGCCGCCCGGTCAACCGAGAGGCGTCATGCACGCAACACCCCAGCCGGACCCCCAGCGCTGGAAGGCGCTGATATTCATCGGCATCGCCCAATTAATGGTCGTGCTCGACACGACCATCGTGAACATCGCCCTGCCCTCGGCCCAGCACGACCTCGGCATCTCCGACGGCAACCGGCAGTGGGTGATCACCGCCTACTCGCTCGCCTTCGGCAGCCTGCTGCTCTTCGGCGGCCGTATCGCCGACCTGACCGGCCGCAGGCGCGCGTTCATCATCGGCCTGCTGGGCTTCGCGGGCGCGTCCGCGCTGGGCGGCTTCGCGGTCAACCCGGCGATGCTGCTCGGCGCCCGGGCCCTGCAGGGCGTGTTCGGCGCACTGCTCGCCCCGGCCGCGCTGTCGCTGCTCGCGGTCACCTTCACCGAACCCGGTGAACGGGCCAAGGCGTTCGGGATCTACAGCGCGATCTCCGGTGCCGGCGGCGCCTTCGGCCTGATCATGGGCGGTGCGCTGACCGAGTACCTGAATTGGCGCTGGGCGCTGTTCATCAACATCCCCTTCGCCGTCACCGCGGTGTTCGGTGCCGTCGCCGTGCTGCGCGAGCCCGCGGGTGCCCGCAACGGCGCGCGCCTGGACCTCCCCGGAGTCGTCCTCGCCACCGCCGGCCTGCTGTCGCTGGTGTACGGGTTCACCCGCGCCGAGTCCGACGGCTGGACCGCCCCCGTCACCTTGGCCCTCTTCGTCGCCTCGGTGGTTCTGCTCGGCACGTTCGTCCTGGTGGAGAGCAAGGTCTCGGCCCCGCTGCTGCCGCTGCGGGTGGTCACCGAACGCAACCGGGGCGGCATCTACCTCTCCCTGGGGCTGGCCGTCATCGGCATGTTCGGGCTCTTCCTCTTCCTGACCTACTACCTGCAGGTCGTGAAGGGGTACACGCCGGTCCTCACCGGATTCGCCTTCCTTCCCATGATCGTCGGCATGGTGATCGGGTCGACGCAGATCGGCTCCCGGCTGATGACCCGCCTGCCCCCGCGGCTGCTGATGGGTCCGGGCTTCCTGACCTCGGCCCTCGGTATCGCACTGCTCACGCAGATCGAGGTCGACAGTTCGTACGTCGGCCTGGTGCTGCCCGCACAGGTGCTCCTCGGCCTGGGCATGGGTACGGCGTTCATGCCCGCGATGAGCCTGGCCACCCGCAGCGTGCAGCCGCAGGACGCCGGCGTGGCCTCGGCCCTGATCAGCGCCTCCCAGCAGGTCGGCGGCTCCATCGGCACCGCCCTGCTGAACACCATCGCGGCCGGCGCCACGGCCACCTGGCTCGCCGAGCACGCCCGTTCCGGGGCCGACCGGGCCAGGCTGGCCGACGAGGCGGCCGTGCACGGCTACGCCAGCGCGATCTGGTGGGCGGTCGGCATCCTCGTGGTGGCCGCGGCCGCCGCCTTCCTCCTCATCAACGCCCGTCGGCAGAACGGCAGTACGGGACCCGACGGCAAGGCGGTGGAACAGCCGGAAGCGGTCCCCGTGGGGGCCCACCACTAATGGCGGGAACGCGTGAGGAGCCGCCGGACCGGATCCGGCGACTCCTCACCCGCACAACACGTGCCCGATGCCTACTGGTTCACGAAAACGGCCTTCATGACCGAACCGTCCGCCACCGCCGCGAGCGCCGCGCCGTGACCGTCCAGCGGGTACGACGACACCAGGCTGGCCAGGTCGAAGCGGGCCGCGAGGGCGGGCAGCAGGCGCACGTACTCGACGAGGTGCGCGCCGGTGAACGCCCAGGAGCCGACGACGTCGAGCTGCCGGTAAACGATCTGGTGCGGGTTGAGCAGGGTGTCGCCCGCGTCCGTGTACTGGCCGATGACCAGGTAGGAGCCGCCGCGGCGGGCGAGGGTCAGGCCCTGCGCGACGGCCGCGGGCACGCCCGCGCACTCGATGACGAGGTCGGCCCCGGCGCCCCCGGTCTCCGCGCGGACCCGGTCCAGGACGGCCGGGGCGCCACCGGGCGCGGTGATGTCGAGGTGCACGTCGCCGATGCCGGCGGCGGCCGCGAGGGCCAGGCGGCTTTCGGGACCGCCCACGAGGATGACCTTGGCGGCCCCGGCGAGCTGGGCGAAGGCGGCGGCCGCGAGACCCACCGGGCCGCTGCCCTGGACCACGACGGTCTCGCCGAGGCGCACCGGCCGCCGCTCGTACAGGGCGTGCACGACGGTCGGCCCCGCGCAGGCCAGGGACATGGCGGCGAGCGGGTCGATGGCGTCGTCGAGCTTCACGACGGTGGTGCCGGCCTGCAGCACGATGTACTCGGCCCAGGCACCGGAGAGCTCGGGGCCCTCGGTGGTGGAGCGGTTCACCCCGTAGGTGCGGCGGTTCTCGCACAGGGTCGGCTCGCGGTGCAGCCGGCACGGCACGCAGGAGCCGCAGGCGATCGAGGAGGCCCACATCACCGTGTCGCCGGTGTGCAGCGCGGCGCCCGTGGCGTCGTGCGCGGGGGCGCCCGGACCGAGCGCGTGGACGGTGCCGAGTCCTTCGTGACCGAGGACCAGCGGGGTGGGGATCGGCAGGTGGCCCTGCTGGAGGTGGAGGTCGGTGCCGCAGATGCCGCCGTGGCTGCAGGCGACGAGCATCCCCCCGGGCGGGGCGGCCGGGACCTCGTACTCCCGCAGTGCGAGCGGTCGGCCGAACTCCTCCAGGACGACGGCTTTTCCGCGCATCACGCCGACACCCCCTCGAGGGCGTCGAGGAAGGGGGCGTCCAGGACGCGCAGGGGCTCGGTGTCCCGGCACACGACGTAGTCGGGGCGCGGTTCACCTGGCCAGCTCGGCAGGTTGGAGGTGTCGTTGTAGGTGGCGAGGAGCAGGCGGCGCGGGAACGGCGACATGTTGGGCGCCGAGCCGTGCACGATCTCGGGCGAGAAGAAGACGAGGGAGCCGGCCGGGCCCTTCGGGCTGACCATGCCGCGCTCGGCGACCAGGGTGGTGAGCTGGTCGGGGGTCAGGGCGATGTCGTCCGGGTCCAGGTGCTGGTCGGACTTGGCCTCGGCGGTGCGGCTGTCGCGCACCAGGCCGGAGCGGTGCGATCCGGGCAGGAAGATCACAGGACCGTTGAACTCGTCGACGGTGTCGAGGAAGACGCCGACGTTGACCTGGAGCGGGGCGGGCAGCTGGTCGGCGATGCGCCAGGCGACGTAGTCCTGGTGCCAGGACCACTTCTCGCCGCCGAAGGCCGGCTTGGCATTGATCTTGAACTGGTAGACGTAGACGTCGTCCGTGAGCAGCTGCTGCACCGGCCCGAGCACCCTGGGGTCACGGACGAGTCCGGCGTACTCCGGCCGGCGGTGGTGCGAGGCGTACACCGCGCGCACCTCGTCGCGGGATTCCTCCCTGATCACCTGCGGTCCGGGGACCTCGCAGTCGCGCAGGAACGCATCCCGCAGCCGGTCCACCTCCCGCTCGTCCAGCGCGGACTCCACGAGGAGGAATCCGTCCTCGCGATATCGGGTGATCTGTTCTTCACTGAGGTGCATGGGTGTTCCTTCGTATGAGGGTGGGTGGTGGTGCGTGGTGGTGCGGCCGGCCCGATCGGCAGGAACCCTGCCCCGGGCTCAGCCCATGAAGTTGCCGCCGTCGATGATCAGTTGCTGCCCGGTGACGTAGCGGCCCGGGCGGCCGACGAGGAATTCCAGCGCGTCGGCCATGTCCTCGGCGGTGCCCAGGGACCGCAGCGGGATCTGCCCGAGCACCTCGGCACGCCGGACGGGGTCCTCCAGGCCGTACCGCTCGACGACCTCCGGTGTGTCGGTGAACCCGGGGATGAGCGAGTTGACACGGATGGCGGGGGCCAGCTCCAGCGCGAGGCACCGGGTGAAGTGCAGCAGACCGGCCTTGCTGGCGCAGTAGTTGACCCCGCCCAGGCGCGGGCGGATGCCGGTGGTCGCGCCGACGTTGACGATCGTGCCGCGGCCCGCCGCCACCATCGCCGGGGCGAGGGCCCGGGTCAGGTGGAACGGCCCGGACAGGTTCGTCGCGAGGACCTGGTCCCAGTCCTCGTCGGTCAGTTCCAGGAAGGGCCGGTCCCGGTTGACCCCGGCGTTGTTCACCAGCACCTCGGGGGCACCGTGCTCGGCGAGCAGCCGCTCGCACACGGCGCGCACCTGCTCCGGACGGGCCATGTCGGCCTGGTGGGTCTCGATCCGGCCCGCACCGAGCGCGACCGCCTCGTGTGCGGACGCGTGGTCGTTGCGGTAGAGGGCGGCCACCCGGTGGCCGAGGTGTGCCAGCCGCAGGCTGAGGGCGAGGCCGATGCCCCGCGTGCCGCCGCTGACGACGGCAAGGGATCCGGCCGCCCTCTCGGGGCCGGTCGGCGGGACTGTCATGCGGAGGGATCTCCTGGTTCCTGGGGGCGCGGATGCGCCGGAGCGGTGGGTCGAGAGGGGTGGGACGAGAGGGGTGGGACGGCCGACCGGGGGCGGGGGCGTCACACGGTGGCGGAGCCGAGCCGCGCCGCGAGGACCGGCCCGATCTGCGCCAGGGCGGACGGGCGCATCATGCGGTGGTGGGTGGCGGGCACGTCGTGGGACTCGACGGGGCCGCCGATGTGGCCCGCCCAGGCCGCCGCCGTGCTGCGGCCCGGTTCGTACGGGTCGTCGGGGTCCGTCTGCGCGGCCCGGAAGAACAGCAGCCCGCCCCGGAACCTGCCGGGCCTGAACCCGGCCATCAGGTCGAGGTCGTTGCGGTACACGTCGAGGAGCGCGGCCCGGGCGCGGTCGTCACCGAGCAGGAGCTCGTCGTCCCCGGCCGACTGGAGCAGGGAGCGGGCGAACTCGTCCTCGCTGAACCGGGGCATGGCGGACCGCAGCCGGTCGTCCACGGGATAGGAGTCGACCATCACGAGCAGGTCGACCACCTCGCCCTCGCCCTCCAGGAGGGTGGCCATGGCGTGGGCCACCAGACCGCCGAAGGACCAGCCGAGTATCCGGTAGGGGCCCTCGGGGCGCACCGCACGGATCTGCGCCACGTAGTCGGCGGCCATCTCCTCGACGGTGGCCGGCAGGCCGGGCGCCTCCCCGGACCCGCGCGCCTGGAGCGCGTACACGGGCTGGTCGGGGCCGAGGTGCGGGAGGAGGCCCGCGTAGGGCCAGCCCATCCCGGCGGCCGGGTGGACGCAGAACAGCGGGGGCCGGGAGCCGTCCGCGCGCAGCGGCAGCAGGGAGCGCGGAACGGAGCCGGACGACGGGTCGGCGATCCGCCGGGCGAGCCCGGCCGGGCTCGGGGACTCGAACAGGACGTGCACCTCCAGCGGCGTGCCGAGGGCGGCCCGGATGCGCGCGACGAGGCGGGCGGCGAGGAGGGAGTGCCCGCCGAGGTCGAAGAAGTTCTCGTCGACGCCGACGGAGGGCAGCTCCAGCACCTGGGCGAAGAGGTCGCACAGGACCCGTTCTTCCTCGGTGGCCGCTTCACGGACCGGCGCGGCACCGGTGAGCCGGGGCTCGGGCAGGGCCCGGCGGTCCAGCTTGCCGTTCGGCGTGAGCGGAAGCTCCGCCAGCTCGACTACGGCCGAGGGCACCATGTGGGCCGGCAGCCTCGTCCGGACGAACTCGCGCACCGCGGCCGTGTCGCACCCCGGCGTCTGCGGCACGACGTATCCGACGAGCCGCCGGTCCCCCGGCCTGACCTCGCGGGCCACCACCTCGGCGCGGACGATGCCGGGGCAGGCGGCAAGGGCCGCCTTGATCTCGCCGGGCTCGATCCGGAAGCCGCGGATCTTGATCTGGTCGTCGGAACGGCCGTGGTACTCCAACTGCCCGTCGGGCAGCCAGCGGACCACGTCCCCGGTCCGGTACATACGGCTTCCCGGGGCCCCGTACGGGTCGGCCACGAACCGCTCGGCGGTCAGCCCGGGACGGTTCAGATAGCCGCGGGCCACCCCGGCCCCGGCGAGGTACAGCTCTCCCCGGGCGCCCTCCGGGACCAGGCGCAGCCCGGCGTCCAGGACGTACGCCCGGATGTTGGGGATCGGGCGGCCGATCGGGGCGGCGGCCGGCCATGCGTCGACGTCCGCCCCCAGGGTGTGGGCCGTCACCAGGTGGGTCTCGCTCGGGCCGTAGTGGTTGTGCAGCCTGCGCCCGGCGTGGCCGCGCACGAACTCGCGCACCCGGCGGCTCGGGGTGAGCGCCTCGCCGCCCTGCGCAAGGACCCGCAGCGACGGGATGGTCCGCCCCTGGTCGAGGGCCGCCTCGCAGAGGGCCTCCAGGACGAGGTTGGGGGCGTAGAGCTCGTTCACGCGCTCGTCGTCGAGCCAGGCGGCGAGCAGCTCCGGGTTGCGCCGGACCTCGTCGGACGGCACCACCAGGGTCTTGCCGAACAGCAGCGCGGAGAGGATCTCCTGTACGGACACGTCGAAGCTGAGCGCGGTGAACTGGGCGATCCTGGTACCGGCGGCCGAGGGGAAGGCCTCGTCGTGCCACGACAGGAGGTTGACCATCGCCCGGCCGGGCATCATCACGCCCTTGGGCCGGCCCGTGGTGCCCGAGGTGTAGATGACGTACACGGGGTGCTCCGGGTCGAGCCGGCGCAGCCGCTGCCCGTCGTCGATCTCCGTGCCGGCCAGCCGCTCCAGCTCCCGCAGGGTGGCGGGCTCGTCGAGGATCAGCCGCGGGGCGTCCGTGTCCGGCAGTCGGCGGGCCGTGTCCGTGGTGGTCAGCACGACGGCGGGCGCGGTGTCGCTCAGCATGAACGACAGGCGCTCGGCCGGGTATTCGGGGTCGACGGGCAGGTAGCAGCCGCCGGCCTTGAGGACGGCGAGGACGGCGACGGCGAGGTCCGCGGAGCGGGGCAGGGCGAGGGCGACGATCCGCTCGGGTCCCACACCTCGCGAGATGAGCAGCCGGGCGAGCCGGTTCGAGGCGGTGTCCAGCTCCCGGTAGGTCAGCGTGGCCGCGGCCGAGACGACCGCCGGCAGGTGGGGGGTGTCCGCGGCCTGCCGGGCGAACAGCTCCGGAAGGATGCTTTCCGGGTACTTCTGTTCGGGGCCGCCGAGCTCGGTGAGCAGCCGGACCCGCTCTCCGTCGGTGAGCAGCTCGACGGAGCCGACCGGCATGTCCCGGTCCGCGCTGAAGGCGCGCAGGAGGCGCAGGAAGCGCGCGTGGTGGGCGGCCAGCTCGTCGGCTCCGTAGCGGGCCGAGTCGGCGACGAGGTCGATGCGCAGCCCCCGGCCGTCCGCACGGTCGAACGCCGTGAAGGACAGGTCCTCGACGATTCCCTGGGTGAGGTGGTGGGCGGTGGCGGGCTGCCCGGCGAAAGCCAGGTCGTAGTCGAAGGCCATGATGTTGACCATGGGGCCGGTCCGGTAGCGCCCGGTGTCCGGCAGGCCGAGGTCGCGCCCCAGCTCCTCGCCCCGGTGGCGCTGGTGCCGGATCATCTCCCGGAATCCACCGGCGACTTCGCGGACGAGCTCGCCCACCGTGAGGTCGGGCCGGACGTTCACGCGCAGGGGCAGGACGTTGGAGTACATGCCGGGCATGGTGCGCGCCGCGGGGTCGGTGCGGGCGGCCATCGGCATGCTCAGGATGACGTCCTGTTCGCCGGAGAGCCGGTGGACCTGGGCGGCCGCGGCGGCGACCACGAGGACGGACCAGTGGGTGCGGGCCGCCCGGGCGGCGGCCTTGAGGCTCTCCGTCTCGGCGGCGGAAAGGCTGCCGGTGTGGCTGATCTGCCCCTGTGCGGCGGGTCCGCCGGCCGGCCGGGTGGCGAGGGTGGCGACTTCCGGGGTGTCCGCGAACCGGTTCGTCCAGTACGCCCGGTCGGCGGCGGCCTTGTCGGAGGCGCGGTGGTCCGCGTCGGCGGACAGCATCTCCCGGACGGTCCCGAACCGGCCGGCGGGCAGGGGAAGCCCCGTGGTCATGGCGGTGTAGAGCTCGCAGACCCGCTGGGCGAGGAGGGCGCCCGTGTGTCCGTCCGCGACGGCGTGGTGGGCGCTGAGGTACCAGAAGGTGCGGTCCGGGCCGAGGGTGAGCAGCGCGTAGGAGAAGAGCGGTCCGCGGGAGAGGTCCATCCGGCGGGCGAGGTCGGCCCGCATCCAGGCACGGGCGGCGGCCGCCGGGTCCGGTTCGCCGCTGAGGTCGAGGACCGGGAACTCCCAGTCGGTGAAGGGGGTCACGCACTGCCGGGGCTCACCGTCCTCCTCGGTGAACCGGGCGTGCATGGGGGCGGCTTCCGCGATGGTCTGCCGCATCGCCGTTTCGAAGGCCTGCCGGTCGATGGGGCCCTGGAGTTCCAGGTACTCGCCGATGCGCTGCTGCGGGGCGGTCGGATCGACCTGCTCGGCCAGCCACATCTCTCGCTGGGCCGTTGACACGGGAAGGTGCATGCCGCCGGATCCGGACCCAGACACTTCTTCCACACTCCTCGTATTGCGCGCCGGTCGGCGGCTCCCCGCCGAAGGCGAGGGCGGAACGTGGAGGACGTGCGAAAGAGTCCGGGAGTAACACTCAGACCGCCGTGATCCCACCCGACCAGGACCACTTCACCCGCCCCCACCTGTGAGAACGACGCTAGGGGAGGGCGCTAAACCGTCGCATGCACGCCATCATGGTTCGCTTATCCGGAACGCTTCCCGGCCTCGGGGCAAGCCTGCGACCCCGCGAGCGGAACGCGTCGCGGGGCCGCAGGGATCATGGGGAAGCAGGCGGCGGGAAGGGGCTCGTCGCCCGGAATCCGGCGCCCGGTGCGTGTTGCCGTTCAGCAGGCGAGATGGGCGAGGGTGCGCTCTTCGAGGACGGCGTCCCGTTCCAGGATCGACTGCTGCAACTGCTGCAGCCTGGCGCCCGGTTCGACGGCGAGCTCGTCGATGAGGACGCGCCGGATGCGGTTGTAGATCATGAGGGCTTCGGCCGGCCGGCCGCTGCGGTACAGCGCGAGCATCAGGAGACCGTGGAAGCTCTCCTGCATCGGCTGTTCGTCGATCAGCCGGTAGAGCTCGACGATCAGCGGCTTGTGCCTGCCGAGGAGCAGTTCCGTCTCGGCCCGCTCCTCCAGGGCGGCCGAACGCTTCCCGTCCAGCTGGTGCCCCAGGCTCTGCAGGACCGGAACCGTGCGCAGGTCCGCCAGAGCGGGGCCGGCCCAGAGCCCGAGCGCCTGGGAAAGCAGCCGCGAGGCCTCCTCCAGCCGGCCCGCCGCCCGCGACTGCCCGGCCCGCAGGCACAGCGACTCGAAGCTGTGCAGGTCCAGGGTGAACGGGGCGAGTTCCATCATGTATCCGGGCGGCCGGGTGACCAGCCGGGACACGTCGAAGCCCGCGCCCGCCAGATGCTTGCGGAGCCGGGAGACGTACACCTGCAGCGCGGTGGACGCGGTGCGTGGCGGCGTACCCGACCAGAGGTCGTCGATGAGCTGCGGCGCGGACAGCGGGCGGCCGTCGTTCAGGCACAACAGCGCCAGCAGGGCACGGAGCTTCAACGCCTGTGGAGTGCACGGCGTCCCGTCGTCCGTCTCCACTGCCAGTGCTCCGAGAACGCGAAAATACACGATCCTTCTCATCCCCCGTGGTCAAAAGGCCCGGAATCCTCAGAACCGACGGTCCGGCGAGTCCCGGGCATGGTTCATGAAGAAAGCGGAAGCCGCACCGACGGCACACCTTTTCGTATGCATCCCTCGCCGGCGCGCCCGAATTCCCGACGCAGATCCGACGACACCGGACCGCCTGGATTCCCCCAGAACGGCCCGGCCTGGTCTGCGCCGGGTCACAAATTCAGAATACTATCACGCACCCACTGAGCCATTCCCGCCCCGCGAGGGCACTCCGAGATACCAGTTTCAGCCCGCCGAGGACGCCTTCCCGGGCATCCCGGATGCTTTAGTTCGGTAAAGATTCCGCACCGGATGCAAAGATTCCGCTTTAGCCTTCGCGCCAGTACTCCCCTGCTCAGAGTGGTCGTGAGCGTCCACGTCCGGGTCGGATCGATGCCACACGGAAGAAATTCACTTGAGGGTTCAAATGACTTTCGGCCTCGACGATCAGAATCTCAATTGCCCCACCAGTGACCGTCCGGCTTGCGCCTCCTTCAGGAGGTTCAGCCACCCACGAGCGAGATCTGCGCGGCTCCTCACCCGGAAGTCCGAACCGCCCCCATCACATTTCACGCATCACTCACACATCAACAATGAATCGGCACGCAAATCACGCCGTTTCGCGAGCGAATCGATTCGAGGGGCCTCTGCAGCAGGTCACACGGGACGGTCATCGAAATCGTGCACGGCCGTTGCCGACTGCGGCACCGGAGCGCTCCCGCTCCGTTCGTCCGTCATCCTCAGCCCCCGTTCTCACTGCTCCAGCATCGTCTCGAGCACGCGCGCGTACGCCCTGAAACGCCGCTTGACGGTCCCGTGCGTGTTCGAACCGGGCAACAGGACGCTCGGGAGGAACGCGACACGCCACATCAGGAAGACCTCACGGGTCGACCGCCCACGGCCGGTCTCCCCCCAGGGGCAAACCGCCTCGATCACCTCCGCGATCCCGCCCGCATCGACCTCCAGGTCATCACTTCCCCGGAACACCGCCACTCCCACCAGGGCATGAAGCAGACGGGTCGTCTGGAGATCGGCGCCCATCCGGGCCATGCGCCGCACCGTTGCAGGTGCGCCGATGTCCGGGGTGAGTTCCTCGATGCAGCCGGACCACATCAGCAGGATGGCCGCGGGGACGTCGTGCTCGCGCAGATATCCCAGCCCGTCGAGGATGTCCATCGTGTCCGGACGGAAGGCGCCGAGTCGCCTCACCACGTCCAGCACGCGGTCCAGTTCACCGCGATGCCGCGCGACGAACTCTCCCACGGACACCCCTTCGAGCGAGGCACCGCATTCGACGATCCCGCCGAGTGGTCCGAAGACCTCTCGAACGAGAGACGTCTCCGACACCGCCGGTACCGCAGATCCCTGATCCACCGTCGCACTGCTCCTTCCACGAGCCGCCCACCGCACCTGTGTGCCTGCCGCCGGGCCGTTCGCGTCACCGAGCGGGAGGTCGGGAAGGCAGCTGGAAGCAGCTTCGCCCGTGAGCACGGCAAGCCGGAACTCCGAGCAGGATGGGGTGCGCCGACGCGGCCCCGGACAGCAAGTGAGGATCACATGACCCGTACGACCCCACCCCGCCCTGCCGACGCCGAGGGACTGTTCCCCGCGCTCGCGCTCGCCGGCTACCGCCGCACCAGCACCCGCCTCCACCCGCGCCACGGCTCGCCCAAGGCCGGCGACAGCTCGGTGGCCGGCCCGCTCCTTTGGCCCGCCGACGAGCCGTGGCCCGTCTGCACCGCCGTCCATCCCAAGGGCAGCGGACACCGGCTGTCCGACGTGCGCCTCCAGCGGCGGATCCTCGACGAGGCGTGGCGCCGCGATCCCGGGTCGGGTCCCGACGACGCGGAACGCGAGGTCCTGGCCACCCTCCAGCCGGGGCCGCACGCCCCGCAGATCGGCGATGCGGACCCGATTCCGCTGCTCGCCGCCGCCCAGCTCTTCGCCCGCGACGTCCCCGACCTCGCCGGACCGGACGGCTGCGACCTGCTCCAGGTCCTCTGGTGTCCCTTCGAAGTGCACGGCCCCGACCGCACCATCGACGTCGTGCTGAAGTGGCGGCGCTCCCAGGACGTGGGCGAGGTCCTCTCCGTGATCCCGGAGCCCGTCGTCGTGGGCAGGGCCGAATGCGTCCCGAACATGTGCGGGCTGCACCCCGAACAAGTGGTCGAGCACGAGTACGAGGGCCTGCTGGACGAGGACCTTCAGGAGGCCGTCGAAGCGTGGGAGGCGGGAGACGAGGAGGAGGACGACGATGCCTTCGCCCCCTCCGGCCCCGCCAGCCCCTCCGGCTTCGACACGTACGAGGAGTACGCGGCCGCCATGGCCGCCGCGCGCGCGGACGAGGACGCCGAGGTCCCCTACCGGGGTGACCTGTCCATCGCGCCCGGCTGGAAGGTCGGCGGCTTCGCCTCGTGGCACCTCACCGACCCGGCGGACATCGCCTGCACAGTCTGCGGAACGCCCATGCCTCCCCTGCTCACGGTGGCGGGCAGCGAATGGGACGGGGCCACGGAGAGCTGGATCCCGCTGGAGGACCGGGCCGCCGTACCGGACAGCCGGATCAGTGACCCCGTCGGCGTCCACCTCGGCCGCGGCCTCATGCGCGTCCACACCTGCCCCGCCACCCCGGCGCACCCGCACCGGCTCAGCTTCCAGTAGCCGGACCTTCCCGACCCGGGCGCCCTCTACGTCTGGGCCAGTTCGCGCACCGTCGCCATATCGCTGAAGGGCAGCAGCTCCTCGCCGATGATCTGGTGTGGTTCGCTGCCCTTGCCGGCGATCAGGACCGTGTCGTCGGGGCCCGCCTCGGACAGGGCGAAGGCGATCGCCCGGCGGCGGTCGGTGTACCGCCGGAAGGGGGTGCCGGTCGCCGACAGGCCGGGGGAGATCTGGTCCAGGATGGCCTCGGGGTCCTCGTTGCGGGGGTTGTCCGAGGTCAGGACACAGAGGTCGGAATGGGTCCCGGCGATCCGGCCCATCTCGGCCCGTTTGGTGGTGTCCCGGTCCCCGCCGCAGCCGAAGACCGTGATCACCCGGCCGCGGGAAAAGCCCCGGATGGTGGTCAGGACCTTGTCCAGGGAGTCCGGCGAGTGGGCGTAGTCCACGATCACCGACGTGCCCGGCGGGGTCCGGAAGCGCTCCAGCCGGCCCGGGACCGGCGGCATCCGATCGAGCGCGTCGACCAGGGGGCCCAGCTCGTGCCCCATCACGTGGCAGGCTGCCACCGTGGCCAGCGCGTTCGCCACCGAGAACCGGCCGGGGACGGGGATCGAGGCCGGGTAGGCGCGCCCGTCGTGCTGCAGGGTGAACCGCGTACCCGAGGCACTCACCATGAGGTCGGTGGCCCGGTAGTCGGCCGGGCGGTCGAGGGCGTACGTGGTCACCGCACCCGGCATCATCGACACGATGGACGCGCCCACCGGGTCGTCGGCGTTGACCACCGCACGCCGGCACAGGCCCTGGAAGAGCCGCAGCTTGGCGTCCCGGTAGTCCGCCATCGTCCCGTGGTCGTCCAGATGGTCCTGCGTGAGGTTGGTGAAGACCCCGACGTCGATGAACGTACGGTCCACCCGGTGCGTCAGCAGCGCCATCGAGGTGGCCTCCAGCACCACGCCGGTGGCCCCGCGGTCGCGCATGTACCCCAGCAGGTACTGCAGGTCGGGAGATTCCGGCGTGGTCAGCGCCGATGGCGGCATGGGGATCGGTTCGTCGCCGATCCTGCTTCCGGCGGTTCCGATCACCCCCGTCCTGGAGCCCTCGGCGATCCGCAGGACGGACTCGACCATGTACGAGACGGAGGTCTTCCCGTTGGTGCCGGTGATCGCCACCATGTCCATCTGCCTCCCGGGTTCGCCGAAGTAGCGGGAGGTCACCACCGCGGCGGCCGTCCGCGTGTCGGGGACCCGGACGGCGCAGGTGCCCGGGGGCCATGCCGCGGCCGGCAGGGCGGGTGCACTGCCGTCGACGAGCACGGCGGCGGCGCCCCGGGCCAGGGCGGGCGGGACGGATCCTGGGCCACCCTCCCGGTGTCCGGGTACGGCGATGAAGAGCGAGCCCGGCGTCACCCGGTCAGCGTCGAAGGTGGTTCCGGCGGTGATCAGCGTCGTGTCCGGATCACCCTGGAGAACGTGGTGTTCCTGCCCGGCCAGCAATGCGCTCAGCTTCACAATGATCCCTTCGAGGGGGCTCGGGCCCGGGCGTGCGGCCGTAGCCAGGCGGCAGCGCCGGCGGCATGCCGGGAAGCTGCTGTGGTGATGTGGAGCGGAGGAGCCTGAGGCGCGAAGCGCTAGCCGTGACCGTGCAGGGCGGTACGGCGCGTCTTGGGCGGTACGGCAAGGGCCGCGTCGGCCGGGTCGACGACGGTCGGGACCCCGGCGGCCGGGCGCATCCCGAAGGCGGCCTGCTGCAGGCACTGCCTCGAGGAACGTGTGCGGCCCATGGGCCGAGTGTACGGCCCACCCGGCAGCCCGGGGATCGCCGCTGCCGGCGCGCGAAGGCCACCGGTCCGCCCACGACGGGGCGCCGGCTCAGGCGAGGGCGACCCTCGTCCTGGCGCGCACGGACCAGGGCGCCGTCCGCCGGCCGGCTCCAGGAGGACGGAGCCGGAGCCCGGTCCCCGCGATGTCCACGGCATCACCGTTCGGCAGGCGCGGCACCCGGGACCCGGGACCCCGGACCGGTCAGCCGCCGTTGACCGGGAGGACGTCCGGGGAGAGGGCGCCCGCGTGGGCCGCCGCCGAGGTCATCCGCTTGCGGTGGTGGCGGCGGCAGAGGACCTCGTAACCGATCTCCTCCGCCGGGCGGTTCACGTCGCCGACCACCACCTGGGCGCCCTCGACCACCATCTCCCCGCCCACCGTACGG
This sequence comes from Streptomyces sp. NPDC054932, assembly GCF_053610205.1. Taxonomy (NCBI): domain Bacteria; kingdom Bacillati; phylum Actinomycetota; class Actinomycetes; order Kitasatosporales; family Streptomycetaceae; genus Streptomyces; species Streptomyces sp. NPDC054932. The sequence goes on from NZ_JBSGXU010000024.1 coordinate 31,509, forward strand.
GCGTTGTGCGTGGCACGGGCCCCGCACCAGCACAGCGCCTCCACCTGGAGCTGCTCCAGGCGGTCCGCCAGCTCGATCAGGCGCTGCGAGCCCGGGAAGAGCTTCGTGCGGAAGTCCGTCGTGATGCCGAACGCAAAGACGTCCATGTCCAAGTCATCGACGATGCGCGCCAGTTGGTCGATCTGGACGGGGGCCAGGAACTGGGCCTCGTCCACGATCACGTAGTCGGCCCTGCCGCCCTTGGAGATCTGTGCGACCAGGTACGCGTACAGGTCCATGCCCTCCGGCGCCTCGATCGCCTCCGTCACCAGCCCGAGCCGGGAGGACAGCTTGCCCTCGCCCGCCCGGTCGTCACGGGTGAAGATCACGCCCTGGAGTCCCCGCGCGTCGCGGTTGTGCGCGATCTGGAGCGCCAGGGTCCTTTTTCTTGGGCATCCACCATGCGTGAGTGGGGTCGCTACGTCACCGCCCCCGCTGATCGTGGCCTCTGCCCGCCGTACCGACTGCCGCAGTGACCCGGCGAGCAAGATCGACGCCGTCAAGCCCTGCCTCGCCCGTGGCTGGGAGGAGACCTGCGGCAGCATTGCCGGGCACGTTCTCCTCTCCGAAGTCAACGAACACGGTACCGAGGCGGCCAGACGCTCGTCGCCCAGCGGAAGCGCCAAACCCAAGGTGCTGACACCTCCGCAACTCCGCGCCCACACTGACCTCAACTGGGGTTCGCACGCTCCCATGCTTCGCGGATGTCTGCGGGGATCCGGCCTCGGAAAGGGACCTGGTATCCGTTGGCGCGTGCCCATTCACGGATGGTATTGAGGTCGACGCGTGGCCTGTCTGGCGTCTGCGTGGGCCGGTAGCCGGTGGGGATGGAGGAAGCGAAGTCGGTCTGTCCCTCCAGAAGATCGTCGGGAAATTGGGGAACGTTCGTCTGCCCGCTGAGGACGCTGGTGAGAAACTCGGTCAGGCCTCCGTCAAAGGTGAACCAGCGGGGCCCGCGGGCTTCGTTCACGGCGATGCGCCAGGTGTCGGGGGCGTCGTGGGGGTCGGTAATCCAGAACAGGTACTCGCCGTTGTCGGTGACGCCGATGGCGAACATGTGCCGCGGATCATATGGGACCGGATGTGTGCCCTGGTCGTAGTCCCGCTGAAGGTGGGCCCGGATCCGGGCGGGCATCGGACCGGTGATGTCGACATACTCGGTGATGCCGGCTGGCTGGTAGACGCTCAGATAGTCGTAGAACCTTCCTGGGCCGTAGGCGGCGGCGAGCTGCTTGTAGTCCTGCGGAAGTCGCATGCCCAGAGTGGCTTCCACCGCGTCCCAATCGATCGCAGGGCGGGGGCCTGGCGGGGGTGGGCAAAGCTGAACGAGAGCGTCGATGTCGGTCACTGTATTCCTCGGCGGCGGCGCCGCTGCTGGTCAGCGTGGTCGGGGTTCTCAAGGTCCTCGCGGAGGCTGAAGGTGCCGTCGCCGTCAGCTTCCATCGTGATCCACTTGGGTACTGAGTCCTTGCGGTCGTCTGTGTACTCAAGGTAGACGCTGTACTGAACGATCTCTCCCGGGATGCCATCGGCAGGTTTGCCCTTCACAGCGTTGTAGATCGACTGTTCCAGGTCTCGCATGTCGGGGGAGTTGGTCGGGTCCTGGGTGATGGTGAACAGGTTGTCCAGATGCTTCCCGGTTCCGCCGAGCATGTTGGCCAGCATGTGACCTCGGGCCTGGTTGTAATCGGTGCCGTGAAGGAAGCCCGGTGGCTTGAGCCACTTCGCTGCGTCGGTGCCCTCGTCGAGCATGTCCCGGGTGATGGTCGCATGCATCTCGTAGGGACGGCCGTGCTCGTCTCGCACGAATACGACTTTCCCGCCCCAGGTGTGATCGGGCTCGCAGCCGGCCAGGCCCAGTGGGTCGGTCAGGGTGAAGGGGTTGGGAACGTAGCTGTAGTGGTTGACTGCCGGAGCCAGGCCGAGCGGGTCAGGTGTGATGTACCGGCCCAGGTCCGGGTCGTAGTAGCGGTTGAAGTTGTAGTGGAGTCCGGTCTCCGCGTCAAAGTACTGGCCGGGGTAGCGCAGCGGGGTGTAGGCGGTGCTTCCCCGATTCCACTGAGTGGCGCCCCACGCCGTACTGCGTGTGCGCCAGCTGACCTGGCCGTCAGCTGAAACCAGCTCGCTGGGACTGCCCGCCAAGTCGGTGACGATCGCGAAGAACCGCCGGTCGATCTCCAGCTGCCCGGGGCCGGACTTGGACTCGCGCTGTGCCAGTGGGCGAAGTCCGACGTAGTCCCAGACGAGGGTCGTGGCGCCTGTGCGCTCCTCTGCGAGCTGCGAGCCGTCCCAGCAGTACGAGGATTCCTCTGACAGACGACCGTCACCGTTCCAACGCTGCTTGGCAACACGTCGGCCGAGTGCGTCGTAGAGGTACCGCCAGGTAGCGCCGCCCGGGGCGCTGACGTGGGTGAGACGGTCTTCTGCGTCCCACTGGAAGTGCCACGTGACGGTCTTGCCGCTGAGCGTGCGGGTCTCGCGGCGGATCAACCGGCCCTGAGCGTCGTAGCTGTAGTGGGTGCGGCCGGCGCGGGTGATCCGGGTGCCTTCGTAGACACGTGCACCCGCGGTGTCCTGGCCGGGCGCGGCAGAGGGAAGAGCGGTATGGGTCTGGTCACCGGCCGTGTTGTACGCATATTGCTCGCTCCAGCCCTTTGCCTGGACGGCTGTGATCCGACTTGCCGTGTCGAGGGTGTAGGCACGGTGGCCGGCAAGGCTGTCGCTGACGGCCGTGGGTGCTCCGTCGGGCTGGTAGGTGAAGGACCGTTCCAGGATTTCGGAGTCTCGCATGCGCAGGGACTGCCGCGTCAGTCGGCCGACTGGGTCCCAGGTGTGGTGAAAGGTGAGGGCGTCGTCCAGGGTGCGTGTTGTTTCGCGGCCGAGCGCATCGCGGTGGAAGCGGAAGGTGTGCTCGCCGGTCGTGTAGGCAGCTAGCCCCTGTGAGGTGTACTCGAGGTGGCTCTCGGATCCCGAGGGGGTGCGCCGGTGCGTGCGGCGGCCGAGGGCGTCGTACCCGAATGCGAGGGAGCGACCGTTGACAGTCTCGGTGATGACCCGGCCGGCAGCATCCCGCTCCAGGGTGATCCGGCTGTGGGGGTTGTTGACCTCAGCTACGTGGCCCGCTTCGGTGTAAGTGAACGAAGAAACGGATCCGTCGTCGTGCAGGATTCGGCTGACCCGGCCCAGGGTGTCGCGTTCAAAGGTCAGGCTTTGACCTGCGGCGTTGGTCCGCCGGGTCAGGCGGCCCAGGGCGTCGTGCTGGTAGGAGAGGGTGCGGCCGTCGAAGTCCGTCTCGGCCACGAGCCGGCCGGCCGCGTCATAGCAGTACTCCCACTCCAGGCCCTGTGCGTTCGTGACCCTCGTCAGCCGCAACTCGGTGTCGTGGGTGTATTCGTAGTGACCTCCGTCCCCAGCAGTGGTTGTGGCGGCACGGTCGAAGTGGGTGACGGTGTGCGTGCTGGTGCGGCCCATGCGGTCGGTGTACGAGACGAGGTTTCCTTCCCCGTCCCATTCCCACTCTTCCCGGGAGCCGTCAGGTAGCTCACGCCATGCGGGCTTGCCCTCGATCGTCCAGGCCTGACGCAGGATCGCGCCCTCGGCGTCCGTGGCGGACGTGATGCGGCCGAAAGAGTCCCTTGTGAAGGTGGTGGTCGCACCATCCGGGGCGACGAGCATGAGAGGCAGACCAGCCTCGTTCGTCCTTACGCGGATCACATCGCCGACGGCGTTGCGAATGGAGGTCAGGTGCCCGCGGCTGCTGAACTCGTACTCCGTGCGCGCACCTGCCGCATCGACGGAGGCCGCGAGGTTACCTTGGGCGTCGTAGGCGTAGCGCTGCTGGGTCCCGCCCCGTTCGGTGATCTCCACCGGCAGGTGCAGGTCGTTATAGGAAGCTGTGGTGCGTATCCCGTCCGGTGCTATCAGGGCGACGAGGCTTCCCTGGCTGTCACGCTCGCATCGGGTGACAGCGCCCAGCGCGTCGGTCCGTGAGAGCAGCCGATCGGCGTTGTCGAACTCAAAATGAGTGGTCGCCCCGAGGGGATTTGTTTCCGCGATGACCTGGAAGGCGTCGTTGATGTGGAAGACCGTTGTGGCTCCGGTGGAGTCGGTGTACCGGGTGATCCGATGGCCGATCTCGGGATGTACCTCGTCGTAGGTGAACGACGAGGAGAGGAAACCTTCGGGGCCCACGGTTGCCGTGACCCGGCCGACGTCGTCGTAGACGTACCGGTAGGTGGAGCTGTTGCGGTCGGTCCACGACGTAACGCGATCGCTGGAGTCGTAGGCCAGTCGCAGTGGGAGGCCGGAGGAGTTGGCGATGGCGTCCAGGTTCCCGCGTCCGTCGTAGCCGTAGCTGCGGACTTCGGCCCAGCCCTCTGGTGTGCGGAGCTTAAGCGCCTGTATTCGGCCGGTGTCCGAGACAATCTGGACTGCGTAGCCGCTGTCGTGGCTGACCGCAGTGGGTGTTCCGTCCGGACGGCGTGTCAAGGTGATGCGGTTGTGGTTGCGGTCCTCGATGCTGCTCAGCCAGAACGCGGAGGAGGCGCGGTAGGGGCTGCCTGTGAAGCAGCGGGTCAGCCCGGTACGCGGATCAGTGATCGCATATGTGATCTCGTCCTCGTACTCGCCGTAGTGCGTAAGCGCCAGCTGGGGCCCTTCCAGCGGCATGACGGTCTCGCCTCCCGGCCGGGGCAGGCGAGGGTAGACGAGAAGTGAACCGTCCTCGCGGGCCCACACGGCGCCGACACCGGTTGGCTTTGGTGGCCTTGGTGAGGGCTGCCATTGCCTTGTCGGCGACGGGGTCGATGGCCTGGGCGATGGAGTCACGGCCGCGGGTTCGGCCGTGGTGGGACTTGGCCTTGGTCAGGTGGGTCGTGGTCTTGCCGTGGATGTTGGTGCTGACGGAGTTGAGGTTGGTGCCGGCGCGGGTGTGTTCGGAGTGTTCGATGTGGAGGTCGGTCAGGCCGGTGCCACCGCCTCCATTGCCGCCGCCGGCCGACGCGAGGTGGAGGGCTTCCTTGCCGGACTGGACGCCGTCCTTGAAGCCGTCCTTGCCCGCGTTCTTGGTCTGGTCGAGGTCGACGCCGTCCTGGAAGCCGAGTGCCATCGAGCCGAGCTGGACGACGAGGTCGGCGGCCATGCCCTCCAGGGCGGCGACGGCCGGTTCGGTCATCGCGGAGACGATGTAGCCGACGGCTTCCTCGACGCACTCCTTGATGAGGCGCTTGACGACCTCCTGCGTGGCGCGCATCGCGGCCGCGCCGAAGAGGGCGGACAGGCCCGCGGTGACGGGGATCAGGGAGAGCGCGATGCCGGCTTCGGCGGCAAGGTAGCCGAGCTGGACGAGAGCGGCGTACTTCATGGCCTCGACGGCGTCGGCCGCCATGTCCATCGCGCCCGCGATGGTGCGGGCAGCGTCCGCGATGTCCCTGAAATGCTTACCCTTGACCGTGTTCCAGTGCCGGTTCAGGGCCTCGATCGACTCGCCCTTGCTGGCGGAGAGGAGGCGTTCGACGTGGTTGTTGGCGAGCTGGCCGTCGTCGAGGAGGTCCTCGGCGAAGTCGCGGAGCGCGTTGGCCATCTCCCGGTAGGCGTCTTCGTCGACGTTCGGCCAGGCCACACCGATCAGGTCCAGCAGTGTGTCCGCCCAGTCGGGCACCGTGACAGCCACGTGAACCTCATCTCCGCGAGTCGAAAACGATCAAATGATCGAACAGTCCTACCACGTAATTGATCTGACGGATAATCCGCTTCCGCAAATTTCAGTCACACAGGGATGGGGTCGCAGCTGCATCCAGGGGGCAACATGCATGCACATCTCCACGAACGCGTATCGCGCATCGCCGGCGCCGCCAACCAACTGCGTACAGAGCACCGCCCACTGCAGACCCGCACGAGGCGTGGGCCGCAACTCCTCGAAGGGGTTGGCTCGACGGCCGTCCGATGAACGCGAGCACGCCCACGTCGCCCCGGCAAGTACGCCCCGGTCCTCCGCACCCCCAACACCGCCCCGCGCCACCCGCTCGACATAGCGGGCTGCACCTCCACCGATGGCTCGCGGCAGGTCGCGGCGGCCTCGAAGATGAACTTGCCGAAGCCTTCGTCGGGTCCTTCATGAACGCCTCGTACATGCGGGAGCCCGCCGTTCACCGTTGCCATGAGGCCGACCCCCATGCTCAGCAACCGCGTCTTGCACTCGGTCGGGTGCATGCGGTTGCAGGGGGCTTCCGGGTCGACGGCGCGGAAGGAGCTGATCGCTCCTGTGGCGCCCTGCACTATGCTCCCTCCGACGCGTTCGAGGTCCACCCCCGTGATCACGGGCCAGGATACGAACGTTTCCAGAGCAGGGTCAGCGGAGTAATGGCCGAAGGATTGGGCCATGCAGCCGCCGAAATAGACGAGGCCCGGGGAATACGATCACACCCGAATGCGGCTCCCGGCAAGGGCGGTCGTCGCCACCTACCAATGCGGCACTCCCCCAGCAGTGCCTGCGGTCAGCCCGATGTGACCGGAAGGACGTCCGGGGAGAGGGCGCTCGCGTGGGCCGCGGCCGAGGTCATGCGGCGGCGGTGGTGGCGGCGGCACAGGACCTCGTAGCCGATCTCCTCGGCCGGGCGGTTCACGTCGCCGACGACGACCTGCGCGCCCTCGACGACCATCTCCCCGCCCACCGTACGGGCGTTGTGCGTGGCCCGGGCCCCGCACCAGCACAGGGCCTCGACCTGGAGCTGCTCCAGCCGGTCCGCCAGCTCGATCAGGCGCTGGGAGCCGGGGAAGAGCTTGGTGCGGAAGTCCGTCGTGATGCCGAAGGCGAAGACGTCCATGTCGAGATCGTCGACGATGCGGGCCAACTGGTCGATCTGGTCAGGGGCCAGGAACTGGGCCTCGTCCACGATCACGTAGTCCGCCCTGCCGCCCGCCGAGAGCTGGGCAACCAGGTACGCGTACAGGTCCATGCCCTCACCGGCCTCGACCGCCTCCGTCACCAGGCCCAGGCGCGAGGACAGCTTGCCCTCGCCCGCCCGGTCGTCACGCGTGAAGATCACGCCCACCAGACCGCGCGCCGAGCGGTTGTGGGTGATCTGAAGAGCCAGGGTGCTCTTTCCGCAGTCCATCGTTCCGGAGAAGAACACCAGCTCGGGCATGGGAAGTACGGGACCTTTCGGGTCGTGGGCAGACGGTGGGCGGTGGGCAGTGGGCGGTGCGTGCTCAGTGGTCGGGAAGTGGGCCCGACGAGGGTCAGGTGCGGATTTCGAGCAGCGGGACGAGCTGCTCCGCCGCGGTCATGGAGCCGTGCATTCCGGCGAGGGCGGACTCGTTCGGCTCGTTGCGCGAGGCGGTGATCGCGACATCGGCCTGGGCGGCGGCGACCACATCGCCGATACGGCCGAGCACGCGCTCGTCGCACTCCCCCGGCGCGCCGAACCAGCCCAGTTCCAGGGCCTCTTCGCGGCTCGCGACCCAGAACCGGTCGCCGAGCACCTCGCGCCACACGGTCAGTACGTCGGCCTGCGCGCCCGGCACCGCGTACGCGTGCCGGGCCCGGCCCTCGCCGCCCAGCAGGGCGACGCCGGCGCTCAGCTCCCAGTCCTCGTCGAAGTCGATGCGGGAGTCCTCGTCGAAGGGGACGTCGACCATGCCGTGGTCCGCGGTCACGTACAGGGCCGTGCGCGCGGGCAGCTGCTCGGCGAGCCGCTGGACCAGCCGGTCCACGTACATCAGCTGGCCGCGCCAGACGTCGGAGTCCACACCGTGGCGGTGTCCGGCCCCGTCGAGCTCGCTGTAGTACGTGTAGACGAGCGAGCGGTCACCGGCCGCGAGGCGCTCGGCCGCCAGGTCCATCCGCTCCTCGCCGGTCATCCGGCCGAGGAAGGTGCCGCCGCTCAGCGCGATCTTGGTGAGCGGGGTGGTCTGGAAGGCGGGCGAGGAGACCTGGGCGGTCGCCACACCGGCCTTGTCGGCCTGCTGGAAGACGGTCGGGTACGGCTGCCAGGGCTTCGGCGGGGTCCACGGGTGCCAGCGGAGCTGGTTCATCAGCTCGCCGGTGGCCGGGTTGCGCACGGCGTAGCCGGGCAGGCCGTGGCGGGCCGGCGGCAGACCGGTGCCGACGGAGGCCAGCGAGGTGGCGGTGGTCGCCGGGAAGCCGGCGGTGATCGGGCGGCCGGTGCCGCCGCGCGAGCTGCCGAGCAGGGAGGTGAGGTACGGGGCCTCGTCCGGGTGGGCCTTGATCTGCTCCCAGCCCATGCCGTCGACCAGGAACACGCAGTTCCGGTCGGCCGGGGTCAGCTCGGTGATGGTGGCGGTGAAACCGGGGACGCCCTGGCCGGCCACGAGTGTGGGCAGCAGGTCGGCGAGCGACCCGGCGCCGTACTCCGGGACGGGGGCACCGGCCAGGTCCAGCAGCTCCGGCTCGGGCCACTCCTGCGCCGCGGAGTACGCCATCAGCGGGCGGGGGTGGAGGTGGACGTCGCCGCTGTGGCCTCGGAGAGTGCCTGCGCGAAGACCAGGGTCTGGCGCACCGCCTCCGGGCCGTCGCCGGCCTCGCTGACGCGCAGGCTGAGGTCGTCGGCGGTGGAGTTGCCGGTGTAGCCGTGGTCGGAGTCGCAGTTCGGGTCGCCGCACGCGGCCGGCTCCAGGTCGATCCGGGAGACGGCGCCCCAGCCGATGGTCAGGACGACCTCGCGGGGCAGGGTGCCGGGGGTGTAGGACTCCGGGTTGGCGACGACGCGGCTGAGCACCACCGAGGAGATGCTGGAGAGCTTGACCGACTCGGTGGAGGTGGTCGCGTACGGGGAGGGGGACCCGGCGTCGGCGGCCTGCTCGTCGGTGTGACTGACGATGAACCGGTTGCCGGTCAGGACCAGCACGGTGACGTGACGGCGCACCTCGTTGGAGTCGAAGGTCGTCTCCTGGTGGACCAGGTACGACGAAATCGGCTCGCCGCCCACCGCGGCCTCCACGGCCTCGGCCACGAGGGCCGGGTAGTAGCCGCTGCGCTCGATCGCCGTGCGCAGCCCCTGGGTCGTCGTACCGGATTTCGCCATGAGGTCCATCCTAAGGCCCGTGCGGGGCCCTCAGGCCGCGCCGTACCCGGTCAGTAACTGGGGAGGGTCCGCGGGCCGAGATCACCGCGGGCGGGCGGGTGGGCGACGCGGACGGTGGCGCTGAGCACGGAGATGCCCTCGGCGGCCACGACCACCGGCTCCAGGGAGACGCCGATCACCTCGGGGTGGTCGTCCACCAGGCGCGACAGCCGCAGCAGCAGTTCCTCCAGGGCGGCTGTGTCCACGGGGTCACTGCCGCGCCAGCCGAAGAGAAGGGGTGCGGTCCGGATGGACCGGATCAGTCCGGCGGCGTCCCGGTCGGTGGCCGGGACGAGCCGGTGGGCGGTGTCGCCGAGCAGCTCGGAGGCGACGCCGGCGAGACCGAAGGAGAGGACGGCGCCCGCGGCCGGGTCGATGACGGAGCGGACGACGGTGTCGACCCCGCGCGGCACCATGGCCTGCACCACGGGCTGGAGCTCGGCCGGCTTGCCGAGCGCGTCGGTGAGCTCCTCGTACGAGCGCCTCAGCTCGGCCTCGTTCGTGAGGTCGAGCCGTACGCCGCCCAGGTCGGCGCGGTGGCGCAGATGCGGGGCGGTGGTCTTCAGCGCCACCGGGTAACCCAGGACCCCGGCGGCCCGGACCGCCGCGTCCGCGCTCGGCGCGGGCAGGACGGGCAGGACCCGGATGCCGTAGCGGGCGAGCAGCTCGCGCGCGTCCCAGTCGGTCAGGGTCGGCGCGGCCCCGTCGTCGACCTCCGCCAGCAGCCCGGCCAGCTGCGCCGCGGCCCCGGCCTCGTCGATGTCCTCGTACTCGGGAACCTGGCCGGCCTCGGTGGTGGCCCGGCGCCACTGCCCGTACCGGACGGCCTCGGCGACGGCCTTGACCGCCCGCTCGGCGGCGGGGTAGCCGGGGATGCTGTCGCCCGCGGCGGCGTACAGCTGCGCGGGAATCGGAACCGGGGCGGGCTCGGTGGTCCGGCTGGGGGCGGGGCGCGGGCCGCCGCGCACGGCGGACAGGGCCTCGACGAGCTCGCTCAGCTCCACGTGCACCACGACCACGGGCTTGCCGGGACATTCGGCGACCGCCTCGCGCAGCGCACCGGCCAGGTCGTCGGCGGGCGCTTCCTCGCTCACCCAGGGGATGGCCGTGACCACCACCGCGTCGCAGTCCTCGGAGCGGAGCGCGTCGGTCAGGGCGGCGCGGAAGTCCGCCGGCGAGGCGGCCGTGGTCAGGTCCAGCGGCGGCAGCGGCAGCAGCCCCTGGGTGAGGCAGGCGTCGTAGGTGAGGATCCCGAGCGATTCGGAGTTGCCGAGGATCGCGATCCTCGGCCCGGCGGGCAGCGGTTGCGCGGCGAGCAGGAGACCGACGTCCACCAGCTCGGTGACGGTGTCGACGCGGATGACGCCGGCCTGGCGCAGCAGGGCGGAGACGGTGGCCTCCGGCAGCCTGGTGTCGGGGACGACGTGCCCGGCCGGGCTGTGGCGGCCGCCCTTGGCGACGACCACCGGCTTGACGGCCGCCGTGCGGCGGGCGAGGCGGGTGAACTTCCTCGGGTTGCCAAGGGTTTCGAGGTAGAGCAGGGCGACGTCGGTCGCCTCGTCGTCGTACCAGTACTGGAGGATGTCGTTTCCGGAGACGTCGGCCCGGTTCCCCGCGGAGACGAAGGAGGACAGGCCCTCGCCGCGCCGGAGCAGGGCGGAGAGCAGGGCGATGCCGATCGCCCCGGACTGTGTGAACAGGCCGATCCGGCCGCGCGTCGGCATCGGCGCGGGGGTCAGCGAGGCGTTGAGTTCCACCTCCGGCGCGGTGTTGATCACCCCGTAGGCGTTCGGCCCGATCAGCCGCATGCCGTACGAGCGCACCTGGCGCACCAGTTCGCGCTGGCGGGCGAGTCCGGCCGGGCCGCTCTCTCCGTATCCGGCGGACAGGACGACGAGCCCCTGCACCCCGTGCTCGCCACAGGCGGCCACCGCGTCGGGGACCCGGTCGGCCGGGACGGCGATCACCGCGAGGTCGACGGGGGCGCCGATGGCCTCGATCGTGCGGTAGGCCCGTACGCCGTCGAGCAGGTCGCGGGTGACGGCCTCGTTGACGGCGTAGAGGTGGCCGTGGAAGCCGCTGTCGCGCAGGTTGCGCAGGGCGGCCGCGCCCACGCCCGCGCCGGAGCGGCTGACGCCGACGACGGCCACCGAGCCGGGGGCCAGCAGCCGCTGCACCGAGCGGGCCTCGGCGCGCTGTTCGCGGGCGCGCTGCACGGCGAGGGACTCGGCGGTGGGTTCGAGGTCGAGGGTGAGGTGGACGGAGCCGTCCTCGAAGCTGCGCTTCTGCTGGTAGCCGGCGTCCGTGAACACCTTGATCATCTTGATGTTGGCGGGCAGGACCTCGGCGGCGAACCGCCGGATGCCGCGCTCCCGGGCCACCGCGCCGATGTGTTCGAGGAGGGTGGAGGCGACCCCGCGGCCCTGGTGGGCGTCCTGGACGAGGAAGGCGACCTCGGCCTCGTCGGCGGGTCCGGAGGCGGGCCGGCCGTCGGCGCCGATGCGGTCGTAGCGGACGGTGCCGATGAACTCCCCGCCGATGGTCGCGGCGAGGCCGACCCGGTCCACGTAGTCGTGGTGCGTGAAGCGGCGCACGTCGCGGTCGGAGAGCCGGGGGTAGGGGGCGAAGAACCGGTAGTACTTCGACTCGTCCGAGACCTGCTCGTAGAAGCTGACGAGCCGGCCCGCGTCCTCGGTGGTGATGGGCCTGATCCGGGCGGTGCCGCCGTCGCGGAGGACGACATCGGCTTCCCAGTGGGCCGGGTACGAGGGGTCCGACTCGGTGGTCATGGGCCTACCTTACGGCCGGACCGGGGCGGAGAGCGCTCGCGCGGCGCATGAGGCATATCAGGGTGTACCAGGGCAAGCTGGGGAAGGTCGAACGGCGGAAAATTCAGGCCGGAGGTCGGTCCGAGCATTCCGGACGTCGTGAGAGACTGGTCTAGACAACCGTAAGAACCTGAAGGGCATCACCATGGCAGAGCGCCGCGTCAACGTCGGTTGGGCCGAGGGCCTGCACGCTCGTCCCGCCTCGATCTTCGTCCGTGCGACGACCGCTTCCGGCGTCCCGGTGACCATCGCGAAGTCCGGCGGCGACCCCGTCAACGCCGCCTCCATGCTGGCGGTCCTGGGTCTGGGCGCCCAGGGCGGCGAGGAGATCGTCCTCGCCTCCGAGGCCGAGGGTGCGGACGCCGCACTGGACCGCCTCGCGAAGCTGGTCGCCGAGGGTCTCGAGGAGCTCCCCGAGACCGTCTGACCCTTCGGGTTCGACCTCATGCACGAAGCCGCGGTTCCGGTGCACCGGGACCGCGGCTTCGTCGTTCGTGTGCGGGGCCTGTCGCGCGGCGCCGCATGCGCACGGGCTCGCCACGACCGCCGCGCCGGGCCGGGCCGTTGACGCACGGGCCTGACACCGGGCACCGGAGAGCTGGCGAGCGAACGGGCACGGCCGAGCGCTGCGGGCGAGGCCGGGACCGGGGCCGGGGCCGGAGCCGGGCTCTGCGAGGCCTTCCGGCGTTGCCCGCCTGCGCCGGGTGCGACCCGGCGCAGACCCCGTCCCACCCGGGCTCCCGGCAGCACGCAACGGCCCGGGGAGAAATCCCGCCCGGCAGAGAAAATGGCCCGCCGAAATCCGGCGCACGCCGAATTGAGCTCCGCAGGAATTCCGCACGGCGAATTGACCCGCACAGAGCGGACCGGGCGCCGGACAGTGAATTCGCGCGATCCCACCCTTTGTATACGGCTCCTGTTAATGCCGGCCGCTCGACATGTTTACGGCAGGTTGCGAAGTCCTCACCGCCTGGCGGAGCCGCAGCCGGTGCGCCCCCGCCACCCGGTCGGCGTGCACCGCGGTCAGCGCCCGCGCCCGCTCGGCGTCGCCGCGCGCCACCGCGTCCACGATCGCGCCGTGCTCCGCCCAGGAGTCCACGGGCCGGGCCGGCGCCTCCACCGCGTACATCCACGTGATCTTGTGCCGCATCTGGGTGAGCAGCGCGATCAGCCCGGGGCTGCCGGAGGCCTGTGCGAGCGTCTCGTGGAACCAGCCGCCCAGGGACCGCAGGTCCTCCCCCTGGCCCCGCCTGGCCCGTTCCTGACCCAGCCTGACCAGTCCGCGCAGCACCTTGAGGTGTGCGTCGGTGCGCCGCCGGGCGGCTCTGGCGGCCGCCAGGGGCTCCAGGAGCATCCGCATCTCCAGCAGGTCCGCGGCCTCCTGCTCGGTCGGCTCCGCCACGCAGGCCCCCGCATGGCGCCGCGTGGTCACGAATCCCTCGGACTCCAGGGTCCGCAGGGCCTCGCGGACCGGGACGCGCGAGACCCCGTACCGGCGGGCCAGCACCTCCTCGGTCAGCCGGCCGCCCGGCTCGAACACCCCGGAGACGATGTCGTCGCGGATTGCTGTGCATACCGCGTGCGCAGGAATACGCAAGACCGAACCTCCGCCTATTTCCGACTGCCAGCCTCATTGCACGCACATGCGCGTGCTGCGACTCTATTGCAACACACGATAATTTCCGAGAGCGGCCGGAAATCCGAAACATTTGCACAAGAGCGCAACACAAAGGCCCCGGCTCGGGGAGCCGGGGCCTTCGGTGAAGCGGTGCGGTGCGGGGTCAGAGGCTGACACCGTGCGAGCGCAGGTACGCGATCGGGTCGATGTCCGAGCCGTACTGCGAGCCCGTGCGGGCCTCGAAGTGCAGGTGCGGGCCGCTGGAGTTGCCGGTGGAGCCCGACAGGCCGATCTGCTGGCCGGCGCTGACCTGCTGGCCGACTGAGACGCTCAGCGAGGTCATGTGCCCGTACTGGGTGTACGTGCCGTCGTTGTGCTTGATGACGACGTTGTTGCCGTACGCGCCACCCCAGCCGGCCTCGACGACGGTACCGATGCCCACCGCGTGGACCGAGGTGCCGGAGGCGGCGTGGAAGTCGATGCCCGTGTGGCTGCCGGAGGACCACATGCCGCCGCCCGCGTGGTACTGCGTGCTGACGTACGAGTCGTCGAGCGGGGCGACGAAGGTGTTGAGGCGCTTGCGCTCCTCCTCGCGGGCCGCACGCTCGGCGGCCTCGCGCTCGGCCTTGGCCTTGGCCTCGGCGAGGCGCTTGGCCTCCGCGGCCCGCTGCTTCGCGTCGGCCTCGGCCTGCGCCTTGACGGCGTCCTGCTCGGCGGCGCGGTGCTGGGACTCGGCCTGGGCGTTGATGTCACCTGCGAGGTCCTCGGCGACGACCACGGCACCCAGCCCGTTCTCCGGGGCGGAGCTGCTGTGGTTGTCCGCGGCGAAGGCCGGGGCGGCGAGGGAGCCGACCACACCCGTGGTGGCGATCGCGGCGATACCGGCGTAACCGGCGGTCTTCTTGCTCAGACGGCTGGAGCCACGGTGCTTACCGGTACCAGCGGGACGACTGCCAAACGCCATGAAGGGTTTGATCCTTTCCTTCCTTCTCGCCTACCGGGTTAGCTGACGGGTTCGGAGCAGGAAGGTCTCCTACGGGCCTCCTCTTGCGAGGGGGTCCGATTCACCCCAGGGACTCATGTGGGTCCCCGGCTCCCCAGGCTCGCGCCTGACGGGGACTCGGCGATCGCTGTCCGGTGCCGCGGGTGCGGCGGGCACAACTGACGGGCAGCACGGCCGACGCTAGGCGGATCATCAGTCAATCGCCAAACAGACGCGGCTTTTTGTTGCGTACGCCACACCGCATACAAGCAACCTCACCACTAAACGGACAAAAGGGGTTCCGGTGACCAAGTCACCAGAACCCCTTGCTGAAACCTTCAGCCGGCCATCGATCGGCCGTCACCCGGCCGTCAGTTGGAGACGACCGTGACCTCCCCGATCCCGAGCGCCCGCACGGGCTCCTCGATGAGCGTCGCGTCGCCCACCAGGACGGTGACCAGCCGGTCCGCCGGGAAGGCCTTCACGACCGCCGTGGTCGCCTCCACCGTGCCGGTCTCGGCCAGCCGGGCGTACAACTGCGCCTGGTAGTCGTCCGGCAGCTCCTGCTCGACCTGGTCGGCGAGGGTGCCCGCGACCGAGGCCGCCGTCTCGAACTTCAGCGGTGCCACGCCCACCAAGTTCTGCACGGCGACGTCGCGTTCGGCGTCGGTCAGACCGCCCGCCGCGAGGGTGTGCAGGACCTTCCAGAGGTCCTCCAGGGCCGGGCCCGTGTTGGGGGTGTCCACCGAGCCGCTGATGGCGAGCATCGAGGCGCCCTTGCCGTCCGCGGTGGAGCGCAGCACCTGCCCGAAGGCGCGCACGCCGTAGGTGTACCCCTTCTCCTCGCGCAGCACCTTGTCCAGGCGCGAGGTGAGGGTGCCGCCCAGGCAGTAGGTGCCCAGCACCTGGGCCGCCCACACCCGGTCGTGGCGGTCCGCCCCGATCCGGCCGATCAGCAGCTGCGTCTGGACCGCGCCGGGCCGGTCCACGATGACCACGCGGCCGGTGTCGTCCGCGGTCACCGGCGGCACCGGAAGGGCCGCGGCGGTGTTGCCCGTCCACGCGCCCAGGGTGTCCGCCAGCACGGCGTCCAGGTCGATGCCGGTCAGGTCACCGACGACCACCGCGGTGGCGGTGGCGGGGCGTACGTGGGCCTCGTAGAAGGCGCGCACGGCGGCGGAGTCGATCCGGGCGACCGTCTCCTCCGTCCCCTGGCGCGGCCGGGACATCCGCAGGTCGGCCGGGAAGAGCTCCTTGGAGAGCTGCTTGGCGGCGCGGCGCTGCGGGTTGGCCAGCTCGTGCGGGATCTCGTCGAGCCGGTTGCGCACCAGCCGGTCGACCTCGGCGTCGGCGAAGGCGGGGGCGCGCAGCGCCTCGGCGAGCAGGCCCAGCGCCTTGGGCAGCCGGGACGCCGGAACCTCCAGCGAGACCCGGATGCCCGGGTGGTCGGCGTGCGCGTCGAGGGTGGCGCCGCAGCGCTCCAGCTCGGCCGCGAACTCCTCGGCGGAGTGCTTGTCGGTGCCCTCGGAGAGCGCCCGGGCCATGATGGTCGCCACGCCGTCCAGGCCCGCGGGCTCGGCGTCGAGCGGGGCGGCGAGGTTGACCTCGACCGCCACGACCTGCTGGCCCGGCCGGTGGCAGCGCAGCAGGGTCAGCCCGTTGGACAGCTGCCCGCGGTCGGGGGCCGGGAAGGCCCACGGCTGCGGCTCGCCGGCCTGCGGCTGCGGGTGGAAGGTCATCGTGACGGCTGCGGTGTCGCTCACTGCTCCGCCCCCTCGTTCTCGTCGGACTCGTCGTGCTGGTCGGACTCGTCGGCTGCGATCGGCTCGTACACGAGCACCGCGCGGTTGTCCGGGCGCAGTCGGGCCGCGGCCACGGCCTGCACCTCCTCGGCGGTGACGTCGAGGACGCGCTGGACGGCGGTCAGCGCCAGCTGGGGGTCGCCGAACAGGACCGCGAAGCGGCACAGTTCGTCGGCACGTCCGGCCACCGTGCTCAGCCGGTCCAGCCACTCGCGCTCCAGCTGCGCCTGTGCGCGCTCCATCTCCTCGGCCGTCGGGCCCTCGGCGGCGAACCGCGCGAGCTCCTCGTCCACGGCCGCCTCGATGGCGGGGATCTCGACCCCGCTGGAGGTCTTGACGTCCAGCCAGCCCAGGGAGGGCGCCCCGGCCAGGCGCAGCATGCCGAAGCCGGCCGCGACGGCCGTCTGGTCGCGGCGTACCAGCCGGTTGTGCAGCAGGGAGGATTCCCCGCCGCCCAGGATGGTCAGGGCTACATCGGCGGCGTCGCACTCACGGGTGCCGTCGTGCGGCAGCCGGTAGGCGGCCATCAGCGCACGCGCCGGGACCTCCTCGACGATCTCCTCGCGCAGCTGCTCCCCGATGATCTCGGGCAGCGAGCCGTCGCGGGGCGGCTGCTTGCCGTCGTGCGCGGGGATGGTGCCGAAGTACTTCTCCACCCAGGCGAGCGTCTGCTCGGGGTCGATGTCCCCGACGACCGAGAGCACCGCGTTGTTGGGCGCGTAGTACGTGCGGAAGAAGGTCCGCGCGTCCTCCAGGGAGGCGGCGTCCAGGTCGGCCATGGAGCCGATCGGGGTGTGGTGGTACGGGTGGCCCTCGGGGTAGGCGAGAGCGGTGAGCCGCTCGAAGGCGGTGCCGTACGGCACGTTGTCGTAGCGCTGGCGGCGCTCGTTCTTGACGACGTCGCGCTGGTTCTCCATGGACTCGTCGTCCAGGGCGGCCAGCAGGGACCCCATCCGGTCCGCCTCCAGCCAGAGCGCGAGCTCCAGCTGGTGGGTCGGCATCGTCTCGAAGTAGTTGGTGCGCTCGAAGCTGGTGGTGCCGTTGAGGGAACCGCCGGCTCCCTGGACCAGTTCGAAGTGCCCGTTGCCCGGTACGCTCGCCGATCCCTGGAACATCAGGTGCTCGAAGAGGTGAGCCAGGCCGGTACGCCCCTTGACTTCGTGACGGGAGCCGACGTCGTACCAGAGGCAGACCGCGGCGACCGGGGTCAGGTGGTCCTCGGACAGCACCACGCGCAGGCCGTTGGCCAGCCGGTGCTCGGTCGCTGTCAGGCCGCCGGAGCCGGCCTGGGCTGTGGCCGTGTGACCCATGGGCATGTGGTCCCTTCGATCGCGATGCAGAGATTTCTTATCGACCTGCCACTGTATGCAAGCGCGCCGACCGCCGGATAAGTTCCCGGGTCACTCCCCCGCACTCCGTCCGGGGGACCCCCGGGGTCGGAGTCGGCGTTGTCGGTGCGTCGGGCCACAATGGTCCGCGTCGTACCCTCGCCGGACACCACGAGACCGCCGGACCCCGTCCAACCCCGCCAGACCCGTCAGAACCAGCCAGACACCCAGCACACCCCATTTTGGTTAAGGAGCCGCGCAGCGATGGCCCGCCGCAGCACGAAGACCCCGCCGCCGGAGGATTTCGAGGAGAAGATCCTCGACATCGACGTCGTCGACGAAATGCAGGGCTCCTTCCTCGAGTACGCGTACTCGGTGATCTACTCCCGTGCCCTGCCCGACGCCCGGGACGGCATGAAGCCGGTGCACCGGCGCATCGTCTACCAGATGAACGAGATGGGCCTGCGCCCCGACCGCGGCTACGTGAAGTGCGCCCGTGTCGTCGGCGAGGTCATGGGCAAGCTCCACCCGCACGGTGACGCGTCCATCTACGACGCCCTCGTGCGCATGGCCCAGCCCTTCTCCATGCGGCTGCCGCTCGTCGACGGTCACGGCAACTTCGGCTCGCTCGGCAACGACGACCCGCCGGCCGCGATGCGTTACACCGAGTGCAAGATGGCCGACGCCACGTCACTCATGACGGAGTCGATCGACGAGGACACGGTCGACTTCACCGCCAACTACGACGGCCAGGAGCGGGAGCCGGTGGCCCTGCCCGCCGCGTACCCGAACCTGCTGGTCAACGGCGCGTCCGGGATCGCGGTCGGCATGGCCACCAACATGCCCCCGCACAACCTCGGCGAGGTCATCGCGGCCGCCCGCCACCTGATCCGCCACCCGCACGCGGACCTGGAGGCGCTGATGCGCTTCGTACCGGGTCCCGACCTGCCCACGGGCGGCCGGATCGTCGGCCTCTCGGGCATCAAGGACGCCTACGAGAACGGCCGCGGCACCTTCAAGATCCGCGCGACCGTGGCCGTGGAGGACGTGACGGCGCGCCGCAAGGGTCTGGTCGTCACCGAACTGCCCTTCACGGTCGGCCCCGAGAAGGTCATCGCGAAGATCAAGGACCTGGTCGGCTCGAAGAAGCTCCAGGGCATCGCCGACGTCAAGGACCTCACCGACCGCTCGCACGGCCTGCGCCTGGTCATCGAGATCAAGAACGGCTTCCACCCGGAGGCCGTGCTGGAGCAGCTCTACAAGCTGACGCCGATGGAGGAGTCCTTCGGCATCAACAACGTGGCGCTGGTGGACGGGCAGCCCCTGACGCTGGGCCTCAAGGAGCTGTTGGAGGTCTATCTCGACCACCGCTTCGAGGTCGTCCGGCGCCGCAGCGAGTTCCGCCGCACCAAGCGCCGCGACCGGCTGCACCTGGTCGAGGGCCTGCTGGTGGCGCTCCTCGACATCGACGAGGTCATCCGGCTCATCCGGGACAGCGACAACTCCGCGCAGGCCAAGTCCCGGCTGATGGAGCGGTTCTCGCTGAGCGAGATCCAGACCCAGTACATCCTGGACACCCCGCTGCGCCGGCTCACCCGGTTCGACCGGATCGAGCTGGAGTCCGAGCGCGACCGGCTGACGGGCGAGATCGACGAGCTGACCGGGATCCTGGAGTCGGACAGCGAGCTGCGCAAGCTGGTCTCCGCGGAACTGGCGGCGGTCGCGAAGAAGTTCGGCACCGAGCGGCGTACGGTGCTGCTGGAGTCCGCGGGCACCGCGGTGGCGGCGGTTCCGCTGGAGGTCGCGGACGACCCCTGCCGGGTGCTGCTGTCCTCGACGGGCCTGCTGGCCCGCACGGCCAACGGCGACGCGCTGCCGGAGGAGGAGGGCGGCGCCCGCGCCAAGCACGACCTGATCGTCTCGCAGGTCGCTGCGACCGCCCGCGCCGATGTCGGCGCGGTCACCTCGTACGGGCGCCTGCTGCGGCTGTCGGTGATCGACCTGCCGCAGCTGCCGGACACGCACGCCGCGCCGAACCTGGCGGGCGGCGCCCCGGTCTCGGAGTTCCTCTCCGGGCTGGAGGCGGACGAGAAGGTGATCTGCCTGACCTCGCTGGACGAGTCCTCGCAGGGTCTGGCGCTGGGCACCGAGCAGGGCGTGGTCAAGCGCGTCGTGCCGGACTACCCGGCGAACAAGGACGAGCTGGAGGTCATCACCCTCAAGGAGGGCGACCGGATCGTCGGCGCGGTCGAGCTGCGCACCGGTGAGGAGGACCTCGTCTTCATCACCGACGACGCCCAGCTGCTGCGCTACCCGGCGGGCCAGGTCCGCCCGCAGGGCCGCCCCGCGGGCGGTATGGCGGGCATCAAGCTCGCCGAGAACGCCAAGGTGATCCACTTCTCCGCCGTGGACCCGGCGCGGGACGCCGTGGTCTTCACGGTGGCGGGCTCGCACGGGACCCTGGACGACTCGGTGACGTCCGGGAAGCTGACCCCCTTCGACCAGTACCCGCGCAAGGGCCGCGCCACGGGCGGCGTGCGCTGCCAGCGGTTCCTGAAGGGCGAGGACGTCCTGGTCCTGGCCTGGGCGGGCGGCTCGCCCGCCCGCGCCGCGGCGGCGAACGGCACCCCGGCCGAACTCCCGGCCGTGGACCCGCGCCGGGACGGCTCGGGGGCGGCGCTGCCGGCGGCCGTCGCGGCGCTGGCGGGAGCCGCACTGTAGGACGCAGGAGGGCATTCGGGTGGTGCGACCCGGGGGACGTACCACCCGAATGCCGACTAGTGTTTTCCTCCTGGACGCGGTGGGGGGAGAACGCAGCTGATGAGCCGTCGAGCGGGCAGCGGACTGATCGGGAACTGGGCGGAGGCGCAGCGCCGGCAGCAACAGACCCAGCTGATCCAGCAGCGGGAGGCCGAGCGCCGGCAGCGCGCCCACGAACGGGACGCGAACCGGAGCCACCGTCAGTACCGCGAGGCGGAGGCCCTGCGGCGCACCGCGCAGCTCGACGCCGAGGTCGACGCCCTCAAGGGCCTGTTGGCCGCGGGCTGCCGGGCACCGGCGTTCCGGATATCCGCCCTGGCCCGGCCCGACCAGCTGCAGCCCTTCGACCCCGGTGCGCTGGCGCACCCGGTGCCGATGCCGCGCATCGAGGACTTCCAGCAGCAGAGCCGGGGCTGGACGCTCGGCTCGAACCACCGGGCGCAGGCGGAGCGGGAGGCGCACGCCCGGTACACCCAGGCCTGGCAGGCCGCGAACGCGGCGGAGGCGCAGCGCCGGCAGCAACTGGACGCGTACCGCCAGCAGTACGACCGGTGGGCGGCGGAGCAGCTCGCCGGGATGCGGACGCACAACGGCGGACTGACCGAGCTGGCCGACGCCCTGCGCGCGGGCGACGCGGAGGCGGCGGTGGAGTACTTCTCGGCCGCTCTCTACGCCTCGGGGGCCTGGCCCGAGGCACTGCCGAGGCAGGTGACGGCCGCGTACGACCCGGCCGCGCGCCAGCTGGTGCTGGACTGGGAGCTGCCCGGGTACGCGGTGGTGCCGGAGGCCCGCGCGGTGCAGTACCTGCCGAGCACGGACCAGGACAAGGTGAAGCCCCGCCCGGTCACGGAACGGCGGGCGCTGTACCGGGACCTGCTGGCGCAGTGCGTGCTGCTGGTGGTGCGCGAGCTGTACGCGGCGGACGAGTTCGGTGTACTGGATTCGGTCGTGGTCAACGGCTTCGTGGACTGCCACGATCCGGTGACGGGGCAGGAGGCGCGCTTCGTGCTCGCCACGGTGCCGGCGGCGCGCAGCGCTTTCGCCGGGCTGCGGCTGGAGCAGGTCAGCGCGGTGGACTGTCTGGTCTCGGGGCTGGGCGGGCAGCTGTCGGCGCGGCCGGACCTGCTGACGGCGGTGCGCCCCGGGCGCCGGCCCGACGAGGTCGGCGGGGACGTCGTCAGCCACGGCGGGCACGCGGACGAGGACGACCCGGATCTCTTCGCGATGGACCCGATCGCCTTCGAGAACCTGGTGGCGGAGCTCTTCCGGGCGATGGGCATGGAGGCGGTGACGACGCAACGGTCGGGCGACGGTGGCGTGGACGTGGAGGCGGTGGACCCGGCGCCGATCCGGGGCGGGCGGATCGTGGTGCAGGTCAAGCGCTACCGCAACACGGTGCCGCCGACGGCCGTGCGTGATCTGTACGGCACGGTCCAGGACAAGGGGGCGAACAAGGGGGTGCTGGTCACCACCGCGTCCTTCGGGCCGGGGTCGTACACCTTTGCCAACGGCAAGCCGCTGGAGTTGGTTCCCGGAACGGACCTGGTCGATCTGCTCCACCAGTACGGTCTTCGCGGCAGGCTCGGCAGCGGCGCCGCGCCCGCGCGGCAGGCGCCCGACCCGGCTCCCGCGACCGCTCCCGCGGCGGACCACAACGTGCTGGGCATGTCCTGGTCGGGTGCGGTCGCCCTGGACGTGTGCGCCCTCGTCTGCACGGGCAACCGGGTGCTGAGCGAGGACCACTTCGTCTTCTTCAACAACACCCGGACCCCGGACGGTTCGGTACGGTCCCGCGAGCACGCGGAGCCCGACAAGGCGGCCCTGGAGGTCTCCTTCGACGCGCTGCCCGCCTCCGCCGACCGCCTGGTCCTCGTGGCCGCGATCGATCCGGAGGTGGATCCCCACGCCGACCTCGCCGGGTTCACCGATGCGCACATCCGGCTGCTGTCCGCCGGGGGCGAGGAGCTCGGCCGGCTGGACGTCTCCGACGGTCGGGCCGGCGAGACCGCCCTGGTCCTCGGCTCGTTCCGGCGCCGCGCCAACGGGGACTGGGACTTCGTGATCGGCGGCAAGGGCTACCGCGGCGGCCTGGAGGCCCTCCTGGGCGAGTACGGCGTCGAGGTCGCCTAGGCCGTCTCTCTCGGATCTGCCCAGCAAGATCCGAAAGAGACGGCCTTAGGTCGTGTCCGCAAAGTCCCGTCTGCTCGGCGGGGCCTGGCACGCACGCCTGCCGCGTTGTCGTCGGTCGTCGATGCTCCGCATGGACTCCCTCCTCCGCCTTGCAATCGCACGCACCAGGCCCCGCCGAGCCCGCCCTCCGGGCGGACGACGCTACTTTGCGGACACTCCCTAGGAGTCGCTCCGGACCTGCTCGGGGGCGGCGTCGGTCCCGGGTTCCGCGGGCCGGGCCACGTACCGCAGGACGCCCCACATGCTCTCGGGGCGCGCCTCGTGCGGGGCCGTTTCCCGGCATGCCTCCAGCTCGCGCAGCAGACCCGCCCCGTCGGTGCCGGAGCCGATCAGGACCAGCTGGGTCAGGCGCGCTTCGCCGCGCCCCCAGGGCCGCGGGGCGAAGCGGAGGAAGCGGCCGACCGCGTGGACCTCGTAGCGTTCCTCGTGCCCGGGTACGCCGAAGTAGACGAAGCCCTTGATCCGGTAGAGCCCGGCGGGGCGCCGGTCGAGGAAGTCGATGAACCGGCGCGGGGACAGGGCCTGCTCGGAGGTGAACTCGGTGCTCTCGTACGCGGCGTGCGCGTGGCCGCAGTGGTCGGGGTCGTGACCGTCGGCCTCCGCGAGCAGGTCCTCGAAGGAGAGCTGCCCGCGGGTCTCGGTCCAGGGCCGGCGGTCGAAGAGCAGTTCCGGGTCGATCCGCCCGTGGTCGGCGCCGACGACCGGGGTGCCCGGGGCGCAGAGCGCGGCGAGTTCCTTCTCGATCCGGGCCCGCTCGGCCGTGTCCACCCGGTCGGTCTTGTTGAGCACCACCAGGTCGGCGACGGCGAGGTGGCGGTCGGTCTCCGGGTGCCCGGCCCGGGTCGCGTCGAATTCGGCGGCGTCCACGACCTCCACCATGCCGCCGTAGCGGATGGCGGGGTTCTCGCTGGCCATGAGCATGCGGATCATCTCCTGGGGCTCGGCCAGCCCGCTCGCCTCAATGACGATCACGTCGATGCGGTGCACCGGGGCGGAGAGCTTCTCCAGGTACGCGTCGAGTTCGCTGCCGTCGACGGCGCAGCACAGGCAGCCGCCGCCGAGGGAGACCATCGAGTCCCCGACCTGGCCGGCCACCGACATCGCGTCGACCTCGATCGATCCGAAGTCGTTGACGACGACCCCGATCCGGGTGCCTCCGCGACCTGCGAGGAGGTGGTTCAGCACGGTGGTCTTGCCGGATCCGAGGAAACCGGCGAGGACGACGACGGGAATGGGCTGCCTGCTGTTCACCCGGTCGATCGTAGCCAGGCTCCGTCAGTGCAGGTGCGGCACCGGCTGGGGCGGGGTGGGGCCGGTGTACCGGGCGGCCGGGCGGATGATCTTCGAATCGGCGGCCTGTTCGAGGACGTTCGCGCTCCAGCCGACCACCCGGGCCGCGCAGAAGGTGGGCGTGAACATTTCGCGCGGGAGCCCGCACAGCTCCATGACCACGCCCGCGTAGAACTCCACGTTGGTGTGCAGTTCCCGGCCCGGCTTCAGTTCGGCGAGGATCTCCTCGACCTGGCGCTCGACCTCGACGGCGAGGTCCACGAGGGGGCCGCCGAACTCGAGGGCGATCTCGCGCAGCATGCGTGAGCGCGGATCCTCGGTGCGGTAGACGGGGTGGCCGAAGCCCATGATCCGGTCGCCCGCCAGGACCCGCTCGCGGATCCACGGCCCGATCCGGTCCACGGTCCCGATGGCGTCGAGGGTGTCCAGGGCCCGGCTGGGGGCGCCCCCGTGCAGGGGACCGGAGAGCGCGCCGATCGCCCCGGTCAGGCAGGCCGCGACATCGGCGCCGGTGGAGGCGATCACCCGCGCGGTGAACGTCGAGGCGTTGAAGCCGTGGTCGATCGTGGATATCAGGTACCGCTCGACCGCGCGGGCCCGGGCCGGGTCGGGTTCCCGGCCGGTGAGCATGTAGAGGTAGTTGGCGGCGTACGGGAGGTCGTCGCGCGGCTCCACAGGCTCCAGGCCCTGCCCCAGCCGGTGCAGGGCGGTCAGCAGGGTCGGTACGGCGCCGCAGGCGGCCAGCGCGTCGGCGGCCCGGCGCCCGGGGTCGAGGTCGTAGACCGGGCGGAAGCCGGCGGAGGCACCGAGCAGCGAGAGCGCGGTGCGCAGCCCGGCCAGGGGGCCGGAGAGCCGGGTGGCCCGGGCCAGGCCCGGCAGGGCCTCGCGCACTTCTTCGGGCAGGCGGCGCAGGGGTGCGATCTCGGCCGCGAAGGCGGCGCGCTCGGCGGCGTCCACCGGGAGCGTGCCGCGGAACATCAGGTGCCACACGTCCTCGAAGCTGCGGCCGGCGGCGAGCTCGACGGCCGAGTACTGGCGGTAGTGGTAGAAGCCCTCCCGGCCCCGGACGTCACCCAGCCCGGTTTCGGTGACCACGACTCCCGCGAGACCGCGGGGTACTTCCAAGGTGGTGTTCATGGATTGACCATCCATGATGGATTCAATCCGTGTCAATGTTGATTGGATCAATACTCTTGTCGATCTGTAGGGTATGCATCATGAGCGACCAGACGGACGGCGGGCGCAGGCTCAGCACGCAGGAGGCGGCCCGCGCACTCGGGGTGAAACCGGCGACGGTGTACGCGTACGTCAGCCGGGGCCAGCTGACCAGCCGCCGCGATCCGGCCGGGCGGGGCAGCAGCTTCGACGCCTCCGAGGTGGAGGCTCTGGCCCGGCGGAGCCGGCGCGAGGCGGCAGCTCCCGCCGGGGAGCCCTCTGTCCGCACCGCGCTCACGCTCATCGAGCCGGACCGGTACTACTTCCGCGGCGTGGACGCCGTGGAACTGGCCTCCCGGTACCGCTACGAGGAGGTCGCCGAGTGGCTCTGGACGGGCACAGTCCCGCACCGAGCCCGGTTCACCGCTCCCCCACAGGCTCTGGACGCGGCCCGGCGGGCGGTCGCCGCACTGCCGGAACACGGTGGCCCCATCGACCGGTTGCGGGTGGCGGTCGCCGCCGCCGCAGTGGCCGATCCACTGCGCTTCGACCTGTCCGAGGAGGCGGTACTCGGCTCCGCGCGCACCCTGATCCCCACGCTGGTCGGCGCCCTGCCCGCGGCGGGCCCGGCGCAGTGGGCCGGGGACGGCCGGATCGCCCGGCAGCTCTGGTCGAGGCTGACGGCTCGGGAGCCGGACCCGGACGCGCTGGCCGCCCTGGACCTGGCGCTGGCGCTACTGGTCGACCACGACCTGGCGGCCTCGACCCTGGCCGTACGGGTGGCCGCGTCGGCGCGGGCCCATCCGTACGCGGCGGTGTCCGCCGGGCTCGGCGCCCTGGAGGGCCCGCTGCACGGTGCGGCGGGGCGGCTGGCACACCGGATGCTCGTGGAGGTGCTGGAACAGGGCGGGGCCGCGCCGGTGGTGGCGGAGTACCTGCGGGCCGGGCGGCGGGTCCCGGGGCTCGGCCACCGGTTGTACCGGGGTGAGGACCCGCGGGCCCGGGCTCTCTTCGCCCGGCTGGAGGCGCTGGAGCAGGCCGGTCCGGCGCTGGGAGCGGCGCGCGAGGTGGCCGCGGTGATGGCCCGGCAGGGCGGGCTGCACGCCAACGTGGACCTGGCGCTGGCCGTCCTGACGGTGTCGTGCGGGATGCCGGCCGAGGCCGGGGAGACGGTCTTCGCGGTGGCCCGCACGGCGGGCTGGATGGCGCACGCCCTGGAGGAGTACCAGGAGCGGCCACTGCGGATGCGGCCGAGCGGGCAGTACCACGGACCCCGCCCACCGCAGCCGATGCCCGTGCCGGAGGGCTAGGCCGTCTCTTTCGGATCTTGCCGGGCCCGCGCCGCCCGGCACCGCACCTCGCCGCGTTGTCGGAGCACCGCAGTACGTCCAGTACAACGGCGCTCCTCCGCCCAGGGGGCACCTCCCAGCGGTAGCTGGGGGAGATGCACGGCACCGGACGACGCGGGCCCGACCGACAAGACCCGAAAGAGACGGCCTAGGTGCGTTGTTCGGGGAGGTTGGTGCGGCGGTCCCGGCCGGGGCTTCGGACCACCTCGTGGGGCCCTCCCAGTGGGCTGTCCCACTGCTCGGCGATGGCCGCGGCGCACGCGAAGTGGCCGGGGGCCTCCTCCTCCAGGCCCAGCAGCAGGGCCGGTTCACCGCGGGTGCGGGCGACCGGGCGGATCCCCACGGTGCAACCGGAGGAAGGCGGCGGCGCGTCGCGGTACGGCAGCAGCGCCGCGTACGGTTCGTCGGCGCCGGCCCGCTCCCCCGGCATCACCAGGGTCATCGCCCGGAGCGTGGCGAAGACCTTGAAGAAGCAGTCCGTCCGCAGCGGTCCGGCCCGGTCGAGGATCCCGCGCGCCTCCCGCTCCTGTCCGGCGGCGGCCAGTGCGACCGCGAGCAGGTCCCCCACCGGCGGGCCGAAGGCCGCGTACGCCTCGCGGAGCCGCGGCACCAGCTCCGCGAGCCGCCCCTGGCCCGCCCGCAGGGTCGTCATCGCGACCACCATCATCCCCTCGGCGTGCGGCGACCCGTGTCGGGCCGTCCCGGCGGCCGCCCAGGAGCCCTACGACACGCGCTTCACCCGCAGTGAGCCCTGGAACACGGCCCGGACATGACGGACGTGGGGAACCCGACAAGCCGGGCGTAAGCATTCCGCTTGTGCCGGGGCCGACCTACCGTTGCTGCCCATGCGGTTCCCCCTCACGAGCGCTCGGCGCCTCGGGCTGCCCAGACGGGCCGTCTCCCAGATCCTGCTGACCCAGCTGGCCATCGCCGCCGGAGTCGTCGTACTGGCGACCGGACTGTTCCTGGCCCCCCTGAGCGCCCAGCTCGACGACCAGGCGATGCGGCGCGCCCTGGCCATCGCGCAGAGCGCCGCGGCCGACCCCGCCGTGGCCGCCGGGCTCCTGGGCTCCGGGCCTGCGGCCGACGGCCCCGTGCAGGCCTCGGCCGAGCGGATCCGCCGGGCCACCGGCGCCGAGTACGTGGTCGTGCTCGACCTGGACGGCATCCGCCGCTCGCACCCGAGCCCCGACCTGATCGGACTGCACGTCTCGACCGACCCGAGCGATGCCCTGGCGGGGCGCGAGGTCATGGAGATCGACGAGGGCACGCTGGGCCGCTCCGCCCGCGGCAAGGTCCCGCTGCTGGCAGCGGACGGAGAGATCGTCGGCGCCGTCTCGGTCGGCATCGCCTACGACAGCGTCCGGGACCGGCTGCTCGGCGCGATCCCCGGTCTGCTCGCCTACGCCGGCGGCGCCCTGGCGGCCGGTGCCCTCGCCGCCTATCTGCTCTCCCGCAGGATCCAGCGGCAGACCCGCGACCTAGCCTTCTCCGACATCGCCGGACTGCTCGCCGAGCGCGAGGCCATGCTGCACTCCATCCGCGAAGGCGTGATCGCCCTCGCCCCCGACGGCCGGGTCCGGCTGGTCAACGACGAGGCGGCCCGCCTGCTGGGCCTGCCCCAGGACGCCACCGGCGGTTTCGCGGGGCGCCCGCTGGACGACGTACTCGGTGCGGGCCGCACCGCGGACGTCCTGTCGGGCCGTGTCATCGGGAGGGACCTGCTCACCGTCCAGGGCCCGCGGGTCCTGGTGGCCAACCGCATGCCCACCGAGGACGGCGGCGCCGTCGCCACCCTGCGCGACCGCACCGAGCTGGAGCACCTGGGCCGCGAGCTCGACTCCACCCGGGGCCTGATCGACGCCCTGCGCGCCCAGGACCACGAGCACGCCAACCGCCTCCACACCCTCCTCGGCCTGCTGGAGCTGGGCCTGCACGAGGAGGCCGTGGAGTTCGTGACCGAGGTCGCCGGAGTGCACCGCACCACGGCCGAACAGGTCGCCGAGAAGGTCCACGACCCCCTGCTGGCCGCCCTTCTGGTGGGTAAGTCGACCGTCGCCGCCGAGCGCGGCGTCCCGCTGCGACTGGCCGCGGCCACCCTCCTCCCCGACCGCCTGGTGGACCCGGGCGGCCTCGTCACGATCCTGGGCAACCTCGTGGACAACGCCCTGGACGCGGCCGCCGGTTCGGCGGCGCCCCTGGTCGAGGTGGAGCTGCGCGCCGAAGGCCGTACCGCCGTGCTGCGGGTGCGCGACAGCGGCCCCGGAGTCCCCGCCGCGCGCCGCGAGGAGATCTTCACGGAGGGCTGGTCGACCAAGCAGCCCAGGGCCCACCGCGAGCGCGGGCTGGGTCTCGCCCTCGTACGCCGCCTCGCGGAGCGGCAGGGCGGCAGCGCCCGGGCCGGTGAAGCAGCGGACGGAGGGGCGGAATTCTCCGTCGTACTTCCGGAGGCCCTTCGGTGAACGAGACCTCGGTCATCCACGTATTGGTCGTCGACGACGACATGCGTGTTGCCCGGATCAACGCGGCGTACGTCGCGAAGGTTCCCGGTTTCCGGGTGACGGCGCAGGCGCATTCCGCGGCCGAGGCACTGGAGTTCCTCACCGCGCATCCGGTGGACCTCGTCCTCCTTGACCACTACCTCCCCGACGAGAACGGCCTGGACCTGGTCCGGCGCATGCGCCAGCTCGGCCACCGCACCGATGTGATCATGGTCACCGCCGCGCGCGACCTCGCCACCGTGCAGGCCGCCATGCGCCTCGGCGCCCTGCAGTACCTGGTCAAACCGTTCACCTTCGCCGGGCTCCGCACCCGACTGGAGGCGTACGGGGCCCTGCGCCGCACCCTGGACACGGGCGGCGAGGCCGAACAGGCTGAGGTGGACCGGATCTTCGGCGCCCTCGCCGCCGCCGGACCCGCGAACGAGCTCCCCAAGGGCCACTCCCCCACCACTGCGGAACTCGTCCGCCAGGTCCTGCGTTCCGCCGAAGGCCCTTTGTCCACCCAGCAGATCGCCGACCGCGCGGGCATCAGCCGCCAGACCGCCCAGCGCTACGTCAAGCTCCTCGAACGCACCGCCCGGGTCAGTCTCGCCCTGCGCTACGGCGAGACCGGCCGCCCGGAGCACCGCTACACCTGGCTCCCGTCGGAGGGGCCCGCCTGACGGCGCTCAGACCGCTCCGGCGCCGGTCAGGGAGCGGACCTCCGTCTCCGCGTGCTTGGCCTCGTCCGGTTCCTCGCCCGAGGTGACCGTGCCCAGCCAGCCCGCCAGGAAGCCCAGCGGGATCGAGACGATCCCCGGGTTCTGGAGCGGGAAGTACTGGAAGTCCACCCCCGGGAAGAGCGAATCCGGGCTGCCCGACACCACCGGCGAGACCAGCACGAGCAGCACCGCCGGAACGAGGCCGCCGTACACCGACCAGACGGCTCCGCGCGTGGTGAAGCCGCGCCAGAAGAGCGAGTAGAGCAGCACCGGCAGATTGGCCGAGGCCGCCACCGCGAAGGCCAGCCCCACCAGGAACGCCACGTTGAGGTTCTGGGCGAGCAGTCCGAGGGCGATCGCGACCGCCCCGATGCCGACGGCGGCGACCCGGGCCACCGCGACCTCGCTGCGCTGCCTTGCGTGCCGGCGCTTGAGGGAGGCGTACAGGTCGTGTGCCACGGAGGCCGAGGAGGCCAGGGTGATGCCGGCCACCACCGCCAGGATGGTCGCGAAGGCGATGGCCGCGACGAAGGCGAACAGCACCGCGCCGCCGGTGGTCCCCGCGCCCCCTCCGAGGAAGGCGGCCAGCAGCGGAACGGCCGTGTTCCCGGAGGCGTTGGAGGCCCGTACCGCGTCCGGTCCCACCAGGGCGGCCGCCCCGAAGCCGAGCACGATGGTCATCAGGTAGAAGCCGCCGATCAGAGCGATCGCCCACACCACCGAGCGGCGGGCCGAGCGCGCGGTGGGCACGGTGTAGAACCGCGACAGGATGTGCGGCAGCCCCGCGGTCCCGAGGACCAGCGCGAGACCGAGGCTCATGAAGTCGATGCGGGCGGTCCAGTCCCCGCCGTACTTGAGGCCGGGGCTCAGGAACTTGAGGCCGTGCCCGCTGCGGTCGGCGGCGCTCGTGAGCAACTGGTCGAAGTTCCCGTGGAAGCGCAGCAGCACGAGCACCGTCAGGGTGATCGCCCCGCCCATCAGCAGCACGGCCTTCACGATCTGGATCCAGGTGGTGGCCCGCATTCCGCCGAAGGACACGTAGACCACCATCAGCGCCCCCACCCCCACCACGGTCAGAGTCCGGGCGACGGCGCCCGAACTGCCGAGCAGCAGGCCGACCAGACTGCCCGCGCCGACCATCTGCGCGATGAGGTAGAGCACCGAGACGACGACCGACGAGGTACCGGCCGCGATCCGTACCGGACGCTCGCTCATCCGGGCGGCGACCACGTCGGCGAGGGTGAAGCGCCCGCAGTTGCGCACCAGTTCGGCGACGAGGAACAGCACCACCAGCCAGGCCACGAGGAAGCCCACTGAGTAGAGCAGTCCGTCGTATCCGAAGAGCGCGATCAGCCCTGAGATGCCGAGGAAGGAGGCGGCGGACATGTAGTCGCCCGCGATGGCGAAACCGTTCTCCATCGGCGAGAACAACCGGCCGCCGGCGTAGAACTCCTCGGCCGAGCCGTGCCGGTTCCGGCTGACCCAGGTGGTGATGCCGAGGGTCACCGCGATGAAGAGGCTGAACAGGATCAGCGCGAGGGTCTGGTGCTCGGTGGTCACCGGCCGGCCCTCCTCGCCCGGGTCCGCTCCTGGCCGCGCTCCTGCTCGAAGACGGTCCAGCGCAGGTCGAGCGCGGCCCGGTCCCGGCGCAGCCGTGCGTGCCGGGCGTACGCCCAGGTCAGCAGGAAGGTGCTGAGGAACTGGCCGAGCCCGGCCAGCATGGCCACGTTGACCGCGCCCACCACGGGCCGGGCCATCAGGCCGGGGGCTGCGGTGGCGGCGACCACGTAGGCGACGTACCAGAGGAAGAACCCGGCGGTGGCGGGGACGACGAACCTGCGGTAGCGGGTGCGGACCTCCTGGAAGGCGGCACTGCGCTGCACTTCGAGGTAGATGTCGGATGCGCCGGGTGCAGGGCGTCCACCGCCGGGGACCGGGGCCGGCTGGGACGTTTCCTCACCCTCGCCCCACCCGACGGCCAGCGCGTCGTACCAGGGGTCGTCCAGCCGGATCGTTCCGGTATCACGACCTTCGTGCTTGTCCACCGAACTCTCCTTGTCCGCTGCCGCATTGGCCGCGTGCCCACAAGGATGTGCGGAATGGGCGCTTTCTGGACTGGTGTACCGGTGCTCTTCACTCCATCAGGTGATGGAGTGAAGAGCACCGGTATGCCGTGGCGCCTTCGGTGCCGGTCGTCGCCGGAGCTCCGGCAGTACCCGGATCAGGCGTCGATGCGCGAGCGGTCCAGGGTCGCCGCGGAGCTCGTGATGAACTCCTTGCGGGGGGCGACCTCATTGCCCATGAGCAGGTCGAAGACCTGCTCGGCCGAGTCCAGGTCGCCGATGTTGATCCGGCGCAGGGTGCGGTGGCGGGGGTCCATGGTGGTCTCCGCCAGCTGGTCCGCGTCCATCTCGCCGAGGCCCTTGTAGCGCTGGATCGAGTCCTTGTAGCGGATGTTCTTGCGCTGGTACTCCAACAGGGTCTGGCGCAGCTCGTTGTCCGAGTACGTGTAGACGTACTTGTCCTGGCCCTTCTTCGGCTGGACCAGCTCGATCCGGTGCAGCGGCGGTACGGCCGCGAAGACCCGGCCGGCCTCGACCATCGGCCGCATGTACCGCTGGAAGAGCGTGAGCAGCAGGCAGCGGATGTGCGCGCCGTCGACGTCGGCGTCGACGAGCAGCACGATCTTGCCGTACCGGGCGGCGTCGATGTCGAAGGTCCGGCCCGAGCCGGCTCCTATGACCTGGATGATCGCCCCGCACTCGGCGTTCTTGAGCATGTCCGAGATCGAGGACTTCTGGACGTTGAGGATCTTGCCGCGGATGGGCAGGAGCGCCTGGAATTCCGAGTTGCGGGCGAGCTTCGCGGTGCCGAGGGCGGAGTCCCCCTCGACGATGAAGAGCTCGCTGCGCTCCACGTCGTCGCTGCGGCAGTCGGCCAGCTTGGCGGGGAGCGAGGAGGTCTCCAGCGCGGTCTTGCGACGCTGCGCCTCCTTGTGCTGACGGGCCGCGATCCGGGTCCTGGCGGCCGCGACGATCTTCTCCATCACGGCGCGGGCCTGCTGCTTGTCGTCGCGCTTGGCGGAGGTCAGGAAGGCCTTGAGCTCCTTGGCGACCACGGCGGCGACGATCCGGGTGGCGGCGGAGGTACCGAGCACCTCCTTGGTCTGGCCCTCGAACTGCGGCTCGGCGAGCCGGACGGTGACGACGGCCGTCATGCCCTCCATCGCGTCGTCCTTGACCACGTCGTCCTCGGCGACGCGCAGCAGCTTGGCCGAGCGCAGCACCTCGTTCACGGTCTTGGCGACCGAGCGCTCGAAGCCGGAGACGTGGGTGCCGCCCTTGGGGGTGGCGATGATGTTCACGAAGGACTTGACGTTGGTCTCGTACCCCGTGCCCCAGCGCAGGGCGATGTCGACGCCGAGCTCGCGGGTGACCTCGGTGGGGGTCATGTGGCCGCGGTCGTCGAGGACCGGGACGGTCTCCTTGAAGGTTCCCGTGCCGCTCAGGCGCAGGACGTCGCAGACGGCCTTGTCCTGGGCGAGGTACTCGCAGAATTCGCTGATGCCGCCGTCGAAGCGGAAGGTCTCCTCGGTCTTGCCGGCGCCGTCGATGCCGCGCTCGTCGCGGACGACCAGGGTCAGGCCGGGGACCAGGAAGGCGGTCTGGCGGGCGCGCTGGTAGAGCGTTTCCAGATTGAGCCGGGCGTCCTTGAGGAAGATCTGGCGGTCGGCCCAGTAGCGGACCCGGGTGCCGGTCCTGCCCTTGGCGACCCGCTTGACCTTGCGGAGGCCGTTGGCGGGGTCGAAGGGGCTGTCGGGGCCCTGCTCGGTGAACATGCCCGGAACGCCGCGGCGGAAGCTGATCGCGTGGGTCGCGCTGTTGCGGTCGACCTCGACGTCCAGCCGGGCGGAGAGGGCGTTGACCACGGAGGCGCCGACGCCGTGCAGGCCGCCGGAGGCCGCGTACGAGCCACCGCCGAACTTGCCGCCGGCGTGCAACTTGGTCATGACGACCTCGATGCCGGACAGGCCGGTCTTGGGCTCGACGTCCACGGGGATGCCGCGGCCGTTGTCCCGGACCTCGACGGAGGCGTCCTCGTGGAGGATGACCTCGATGTGGTCGCAGTAGCCGCCCAGGGCCTCATCGACGGAATTGTCGATGATCTCCCAGAGACAGTGCATGAGGCCTCGACTGTCGGTCGAGCCGATGTACATGCCGGGGCGCTTGCGGACGGCCTCCAGCCCTTCGAGGACGAGCAGGTGCCGCGCGGTGTAGTTGGAACCGTCCCGGTCTGCTCCGGACAGCAGCGCGCTGGAAGGCACGGACGTGTCGGCGGTCACGCAGTTCGCTCCTCGCTGAATTTCTTTATCTGGCCCGGTGGGGCGCAGGGGTGGCTCGGGTGCCGCTCGAAGGGTACCGAGGCCAGGTAGAGCCGATGCAACGCCACCCTCGCGCGTTCCTCAGCCTAGTCCAGATCCGCACGGATGTTCGATCCCCCGCGCGGGTGAAGGAAACATCACGTTCCCTTCCGCGCATGAACCATTTAGGGTTCGGGCACGTCCTCATGAACAACCTGGCACTCACGCCGGGGGAGGATGGAACTGCAACAAGCGCACGACTGACAACGCGAAACCGTAAAGCAACGCAATACGGCTCCTTCGCCGCCAACCGGCAACAGCCGGCCAGCTTCGGAAGGAAGTTTCGAGGAAAAGCCGCGAGCGGGAACGTTTTCGGCCTGGTTGGATGTTGACCCTGGTACGACAGCTCGTCGAGCTAGAGAAGAGGCGACGTGACTACTGTTCTGACACCCGCGACCCCGCTGACGGCCGCTGACCGATGCGACCGTTGCGGCGCCCAGGCATATCTGCGCGTCGTCCTGCTGAGCGGCGGTGAACTGCTCTTCTGCGCCCACCACGGTCGCAAGTTCGAGCCGGAACTCAAGAAGATCGCCGCGGAAATACAGGATGAGACCGAGCGGCTCACGTCCGCTCCGGCTGCCAATGCCGAACCCGAGGACCGCTGACACAGGCCTATACCTCGCATCCGACGAGCCAGGACCGGCTAGGCCGGTCGACGGGCGGCACCCCTGAGACCCAGGGGTGCCGCCCGTCCTCACATCCGCAGCCCTGCGCTAGGGCGTGCGATGCCCCCGTACGGGCCCTGCGTACGGCCCGGAGGCCCCGCGGGCGTCCCCCCGGATGCCCGGGACCTCCCCCGGCTGCGCGGCCGTCTCCGGGGTCAGCACGAAGTCGACCAAGGGGGCGATGCGCGTGTAGACCCCGGGACTGTCGGCGCGTCCGCAGCCACGGCCCCACGAGACCAGCCCGATGAGCCGCCCCTGCGCCACCAGCGGCCCTCCGCTGTCGCCCTGACAGGCATCCTTGCCGCCGCCACTGTCCCCGGCGCACACCATGGACTCCGCGCGGTACTGCCCGTCCGCGTCCCCGGGGTAGGCGCGCTCGCAGACCTCGTCCGCCAGCACCGTCACGCCCGCGGCACGCAGGGCGTACGCGTAGTCACCAAAGCCGCTCGTGTCGCCCCAGCCGTACACGGCCGCCTCGGTGCCCGCCCCGTAGGCGGGATGACCGGCCTCCGCCATGGGCAGCACGTGGTGCGCCGGGACGGACTCGGCCAGCTCCAGTACGGCGAGGTCCCCGGCATTGCTCGCCGGGTCGTAGGCCGGGTTCACCCGCGCCCCGCGCACCGCGATCTCCCGGCCGTCGGCCGCCCGGAGCTCCGTACGCCCCGCGATCACCCGGAAGTCGGCCACGGATTCGACCGGGCCGCCCAGCACCTGGCTGCCCAGGCAGTGCGCCGCCGTCAGCACCCTGGTGGGGGCCACGACGACACCTCCGCAGAACTGACCGCCCCGCGTACCCCCGAACCGGTCACGGCTGGCGAGGGCGACGACCCAGGGACTGTCGGCCACCTTCACCGGCTTCCCGCCGATCACCACGCTGTCCGCGGCCGCCTGCGGCACCTGGGCGAACGGCGCCGCGGCCGCTCCCGCCGCCAGGGTCAGCGCGCCCGCCAGAGCACGGGCAAAGGGACGACGCATGAGGCCTCCTGACTCCGAGTGTGCATGACTCCACCCAGAGTGGGATGCCCGGTGGCCGAGCGCACCCGCGCGGCCACCGTCGTCCTGTCGGCTCCGTCGTCCTCCGACGGAGCCGGACGCCGTCGGAGGAAGCCCGGTCAGTCCAGGTAGTCGCGCAGCACCTGGGAGCGGGACGGGTGCCGGAGCTTGGACATCGTCTTCGACTCGATCTGGCGGATCCGCTCACGCGTGACCCCGTAGACCTTGCCGATCTCGTCGAGCGTCTTGGGCTGGCCGTCCGTGAGGCCGAAGCGCATCGAGACCACGCCGGCCTCGCGCTCGCTCAGGGTGTCGAGCACCGAGTGCAGCTGCTCCTGCAGCAGCGTGAAGCTCACGGCATCGGCCGGGACGACCGCCTCGGAGTCCTCGATCAGGTCGCCGAACTCGCTGTCACCGTCCTCGCCCAGCGGCGTGTGCAGGGAGATCGGCTCGCGGCCGTACTTCTGGACCTCGATGACCTTCTCGGGGGTCATGTCGAGTTCCTTGGCCAGCTCCTCCGGGGTGGGCTCACGGCCCAGGTCCTGGAGCATCTGCCGCTGGACGCGGGCGAGCTTGTTGATGACCTCGACCATGTGCACCGGGATGCGGATGGTGCGCGCCTGGTCGGCCATGGCGCGCGTGATCGCCTGGCGGATCCACCACGTGGCATAGGTCGAGAACTTGTAGCCCTTGGTGTAGTCGAACTTCTCGACCGCACGGATCAGACCCAGGTTGCCCTCCTGGATCAGGTCCAGGAAGAGCATGCCGCGGCCCGTGTAGCGCTTGGCCAGGGAGACCACGAGGCGGAGGTTGGCCTCCAGCAGGTGGTTCTTGGCGCGGCGGCCGTCCTCGGCGATGATCTCCAGCTCGCGCTTGAGCTTGGGCGCCAGCTTGTCGGAGTTCGCGAGCTTGTCCTCGGCGAAGAGACCCGCCTCGATGCGCTTGGCGAGCTCCACCTCCTGCTCGGCGTTGAGGAGGGGGACCTTGCCGATCTGCTTGAGGTAGTCCTTGACGGGGTCGGCCGTGGCTCCGGCGACCACGACCTGCTGGGCGGGGGCGTCGTCCTCGTCGTCGGAGATGACGAAGCCCTTGTTCTCCCCGCCCTCCTCCTCTTCCTCGGCCTCGGCCTTGGCGGCGTCGGGACCCTCGTCCGGGGTCTCGTCCTCGCCCTCGTCCGCATCCTTCTTGGAGGCGGTCTTCTTCGCTGCGGTCTTCTTGGCGGCGGTCTTCCTGGCGGGCGCGGCCTTCTTGGCCGCCGTCTTCTTCGCCGCCGTCTTCTTGGCGGCGGGCTCCGTTCCGGGCTCTCCCGCGAGAGCTTCCGCGATCTCCGCGTCCGCCGGGACGGGGGTGGCCGCGGGCTGCGCTGCCGTCGTCCTGGCCGCCGTCTTCTTGACGGGCTCGGTGGCCGTCCGCTTTGCCGGGCTCTTGGCTGCGACGCTCTTGCGGGTGGTGCGCTTGGGCGACTCCGCGGCACTGACCATCAGCGTCACACCCTCTTCCTCGAGGATCTGGTTGAGGCTGCGCAGAACATTCTTCCACTGGGTCGCAGGAATCTGGTCAGCCTCGAAGGCCCGACGCACGTCATCGCCGGCGATCTGCCCCTCGGCCTTGCCCCGCTCGATGAGCGCCATCACAGACTCGGAATCGGCGATCTCCGGCGGGAGCGTACGGGATGTGCTGGCCGACACGAACAACCTCTCGGAACGATGGGAACGGCTTCCGACCCCGGGCCTGGTGGTGCTGGACCGGAGCCGACGACCACCGACCGGGGATGGGCCGGCGGCGCGGGCAGGGGCCGGGGAGCTGCACAGCATCCCCAAGGGCTGCTGTCTTCCCTCCGTCGGCCATCACCTCTTAAGTCATCGCGTGACCTCGCAGAGCGTTACGCCCAATATTCGTGGCCCGAGTCACACCCCGTACGCACCCGTGCCGGTCGCGTGGCCGTACGCGGCGTTCCGCCGGGGCGAAATCGCCTCGGAAGTGGGTCGGAAGAGGGCCTCACGCCGGTGTGGGCGGCCCCCCCCCGGCCCCGCCCCCCCGCCCACCCCCCGACGAAAAAAAACAAAAAAC
>NZ_JBSGXU010000025.1:0-66363 GCF_053610205.1 Streptomyces sp. NPDC054932
TCGGGCTTGAGGTCATGGACGGAGACGATCATGCCGTAGTGCTCGGCGACCGCGTCCCGGCCGAAGGGCAGCGTGGGATTGGTGGAGGACCCGATGACATTCGGGACACCGGCCATCTTCAGCACGTTCGGGACGTGCCCGCCACCGCAGCCCTCGATGTGGAAGGCATGGATGGTCCGCCCCTCCAGCACCCGCAGGGTGTCCTCCACCGAGAGACACTCGTTCAGACCGTCACTGTGCAGAGCGACCTGCACATCGAACTCCTCCGCCACCCGCAGCGCCGTGTCCAGCGCCCGGGTGTGCGCGCCCATGTCCTCGTGCACCTTGAACCCGGACGCACCGCCCTCGGCGAGGGCCTCGACCAGGGGAGCATCGTTCGAGGAGGAACCGCGGGCCAGGAACCCGATGTTCACGGGCCAGGCGTCGAAGGCGTTGAAGGCGTGCTTCAGCGCCCACGGGGAGTTGACGCCGACACCCCATACGGGGCCGAACTCCTGGCCGATGACCGTGGTGACGCCCGCGGCGAGCGAGGCTTCCATGATGCGTGGGGAGAGCAGGTGGACGTGGGTGTCGACGGCGCCGGCGGTGGCGATCAGCCCCTCGCCCGACACGATCGAGGTGCCGGTGCCGACGACCACGTCGACGCCGTCGAGCGTGTCCGGATTACCGGCCCGGCCGATCGCATGGATCCGGCCCTCACGGATACCGATCGACACCTTCCGGATGCCCAGCACGGCATCGATGACCAGCACATTGCTGATCACGACGTCGCACGTCCCGCGGACCGCGGCCGCCTTCAGGTGCAGACCGTCACGCGCCGTCTTCCCGAAACCGGCCAGGAACTCGTCCCCCGGCCTCTGGGCGTCCGACTCCACCCGGACGGTCAGCCCCGAATCCCCGAGCCGCACCCGGTCCCCCGCCCGCGGACCGAACACGGCCGCGTACTCGTGCGGATCGATGTGCCGGCCGCCCGGCGCACAGTGCGCGCTGTGATCGGTGTGCGGTGTCTGCCTGCTCATGCCGTCGTCCCTTCCGGGCTGTTCTCGTCGGGGGCGCCCAGGTAGCCGCAGGCCGCGGCGCGCCGAAGGGCTTCTTCCTTGGCCCCTGGCGCGTCGAGGGGCCCGTCGACCAGCCCGGCGAAACCGATCGCGATGCGGTCGCCGCCGATGGGGACCAGGCCCACTTCGCCCTCGCCGTGGGGGTCGAACCGTACGGACGAGCCCGCCGGAACGCACAGCCGCATCCCGTAGGCCGCGGCCCGGTCGAAGTCGAGCCGCGGGTTCGCCTCGAAGAAGTGGAAGTGCGAGGTCACGCTCACCGGCACGGCGGCGGTGTTGCGCACGTGCAGGTGCAGGGCCGGCTCCGGCTGGGGGGCGCCCGGGCCGGGGACGATCGCGCCCGGGGCGTCGTCGCCGAGCGGGACCGCGCCCTGGATGGGGGACGAGACCACCGCGAGACGGGATCCGTCGTCGAAGACGGCCTCCACGTGCACCTCGGTGACCACGTCGGCGACGCCCGGCAGGACATCGCCGGGACCCAGCACGCTGCGGGCCTCCTCGATGGCCTCGGCCAGCCGCTTGCCGTCGCGCGCGGCCTCGCAGACCGTGTCCGCGATCAGCGCGGTGGCCTCCGGGACATTGAGTTTCAGGCCACGGGCCCGCCGGGCCCTGGCCAGTTCCGCAGCGCTGCGGAGCAGCAGCCGGTCGCGCTCCGTAGGGGTCAGCCGCACGCCGATCCACCACCTCTTGAGTCGATGGGTTAGAGCATCACTCTAACTCTTCATTTCCTTGCAGGGAATCATTGACCTGGGAGCAGGCCTTGAGTCACATTGAGTGTCGCTCAAACACAAGCGCAACCACCCCCCGCCCTGCCAAGGGAGTCCCCCATGCCCATCGAACAGCGCGGAGTCGACACCATCCCCGAGGACGAGCGGACGAGTGGTCCCCGTGACCTGATCTCGATCCTGCTCGGCTCCAACCTGTGCCTCGGTGTGATCGTCTTCGGCTGGCTGCCCCCGTCCTTCGGACTGGGGCTGTGGCCCTCGGTCACCGCCATCGTGACCGGCACGCTCGTCGGTATCGCCTTCACCGCGCCGCTGGCGCTCGTCTCCCTGCGCACCGCGACCAACCTCTCGACCTCCAGCGGCGCACAGTTCGGCGTCCGCGGCCGGCTCGTGGGCTCGGTGGTGGGCCTGCTGCTCTCCCTCGGCTACACCGCACTCACCCTGTGGATCGGCGGCGATGTGATG
Source organism: Streptomyces sp. NPDC054932 (assembly GCF_053610205.1). Taxonomy (NCBI): domain Bacteria; kingdom Bacillati; phylum Actinomycetota; class Actinomycetes; order Kitasatosporales; family Streptomycetaceae; genus Streptomyces; species Streptomyces sp. NPDC054932. The sequence continues at coordinate 2,249 of NZ_JBSGXU010000025.1, forward strand.
GTGGGCGTCCTCGCCCGGCTCACCGGGCTGCCGGACACCGGCGCCTCGCGGGGCGTGATGTACGGCGTACTGGCCGTGTGCACCGTCGTCGCGGCCGTCTTCGGCTACCGGCTGCTGCTGCGCATGAGCAAGATCCTGGCCATCGGCATGGTGGTACTGCTCGCCGTGGGCGTCTTCGCGTACTCCGGGAACTTCACCACCGCCGCCCCGCCGGAGACCCCGTACCTGCTCGGCTCCTTCTGGCCGACCTGGATCCTCGCGGCCGTGGCCGCCGGGCTCAGCGGGCCCGTCGCCTTCATCACCCTGCTCGGCGACTACACCCGCTACATCTCCCCGCGCCGGCACAGCTCCCGCAAGGTGCTCCGGGCCACCGGTCTCGGCCTGCTCTTCGGCCTGCTGGTCCCGCAGCTGTTCGGCACCTACACGGCTCTCGCCGCCCGGGCCGGGGCCGAGTACGCCGGTCCGCTGGTCGGGGCCGCGCCCTTCTGGTACCTGGTGCCGCTGCTCGCCGCCGCCGCGGGCGGTTCGGTCGGCAACGCCGGGCTGATGCTCTACTCGATGGGCCTCGACCTCGACGCGATCGTCCCCCGGGCCACCCGGACCACGGCCACCCTGGTCGCCGCGGCCGTCGCCACCGCCTTCGTGTTCATCGGCTCCTTCGAGTGGGACGTGCAGTCCGCGATGACCTCGTTCGTACTGGTGCTGACCGCGATCGGCACCCCGTGGGCCGTGATCACCCTGATCGGGTACGTGCGCTGCCGCGGGCGCTACGACGCCGACGCGCTCCAGGTCTTCAACCGCCGCTCGGTGGGCGGGATCTACTGGTACCGCTCCGGCTGGAACCTCGCGGCGACCGCCTCCTGGGCGATCGGTGCGGGAATCGGCCTGCTCGCGGTGACCACCCCCTTCTACGAGGGCCCGCTGCTCGCCCTCACCGGCGGCGTGGACTGCTCCTTCGTCCTCTCCGGCCTGACGGGCGGGCTCGTGTACGCCGCGCTCACCGCCCGCCGTGCCTCCGCTGCGGCCCCGGCGGCGGCCGCCGAGGAGCCGGCGAACGCCTGAGGTCCCCCGTACGCGCGCAGGCCCGCGCCCCGGAGCATCCGGGGTGCGGGCCTGCGTACGTGGGTGGCGCCGTGGGGCTAGCCCAGCGGGTGCATCCAGCCGTGGGTGTCGGCGCTGTGGCCGGTCTGGAGTTCCAGCAGCGCCTTGCGCAGGCGCATGGTGACCTGGCCCGGCTGCCCGTCGCCCTGGGTCCAGTCGGCGCCCTCGGACTTGACCGAGCCGACCGGGGTGATCACGGCGGCGGTGCCGCAGGCGAAGACCTCGGTGAGGGTGCCCTCGGCGTTGTCGCGCTGCCAGTCCTCGGTGGTCAGGCGGCCCTCCTCGGCGGTGTAGCCGAGGTCGCGGGCGATGGTGAGGAGCGAGTCGCGGGTGATGCCGGGAAGGAGCGAGCCGGTGAGCTCCGGGGTGACGATGCGGTCGCCGTACACGAAGTACAGGTTCATCCCGCCCATCTCCTCGATCCAGCGGTGCTCGACGGCGTCGAGCCAGACCACCTGGTCGCAGCCGTGCGAGGCGGCCTGGGCCTGCGCGACGAGCGAGGCCGCGTAGTTGCCGCCGGTCTTGGCCGCGCCGGTGCCGCCCTTGACCGCGCGGACGTAGTCCTCGGAGAGCCAGACGGAGACGGGCTTGACGCCGCCGGGGAAGTAGGCGCCGGCGGGCGAGGCGATGACGATGAAGAGGAACTCGTTGGCCGGGCGGACGCCGAGGCCGACCTCGGAGGCGAACATGAACGGCCGCAGGTAGAGGGATGCCTCACCGGAGTCCGGCACCCAGGCGCGGTCCTGCTTGATCAGCGCGTCGCAGGCCTCGATGAAGAGCTCGGTCGGCAGCTCCGGCATGGCCATGCGGCGGGCGGAGGACTGGAAGCGCGCCGCGTTGGCCTCGGGGCGGAAGGTGGCCACGGTGCCGTCGGGCTGGCGGTAGGCCTTGAGGCCCTCGAAGATCGTCTGCGCGTAGTGCAGCGTCATGTTCGCCGGGTCGATCGCGAGCGGCGCGTACGGGACCAGCTCGGCATCGTGCCAGCCGCGGCCCTCGGTCCACTTGATCGTCACCATGTGGTCGGTGAAGTGGCGGCCGAAGCCGGGGCTGGCCAGGATCGCCTCGCGCTCCGCATCGGACAGCGGGTTCGAGGAGGGCTTGAGCTCGATCGTGGGCGTCGTCATGAGTGCTTGTCCTTCACCGGTTGTGTATGGCGGACCGCGCTCACGGCGTACTAGGACGTCCGAGCTTCCCCGCATTCCGCGGCCTCGCGTTCGATTATCGCGCGCGGGCAGGCTTCGGAGAAGCGGGGACAGCGGCCCAGGGGAGATGGTGGCACCCGGGGCCGCGCAGGAAAAGCCGCCGGGTCCCTTTGTGACCCGGCGGCTTCCTGAGGTGGAGCTGCCGGGTCAGCCGGCTACTCGAGCGGCGAGGGCGTCGCCGATCGCGTCGGTGGAGCGGAAGGTTCCGTCGCGCTCCGCCAGGTCGGCGGTGACCGCGTCCTCGATGCGGACGGCCTCGGCCTCGTGGCCCAGGTGGCGCAGCAGCAGGGCGACGGAGAGGATCGTCGCGGTCGGGTCGGCCTTGCCGGTGCCGGCGATGTCCGGGGCCGAGCCGTGGACGGGCTCGAACATGGACGGGAAGGCGCCGGTCGGGTTGATGTTCCCGGAGGCGGCGAGGCCGATTCCGCCGGTGACGGCGGCGGCCAGGTCGGTGAGGATGTCACCGAAGAGGTTGTCCGTGACGATGACGTCGAAGCGCTCGGGCTGCGTGACGAAGAAGATCGTCGCGGCGTCGACGTGCAGGTAGTCGGTGGTGACCTCGGGGTACTCCTGGCCGACCTTGTCGAAGATGTTCTTCCACATGTGGCCCGCGTACACGAGGACGTTGTTCTTGTGGACGAGCGTCAGCTTCTTGCGGGGGCGGGCGTTGGCCCGCTCGTACGCGTCACGGACGACGCGCTCGACGCCGTACGCGGTGTTGATGCTGACCTCGGTGGCCACCTCGGCGGGGGTGCCGGTGCGCAGGCTGCCGCCGTTGCCGGTGTACGGGCCCTCGGTGCCCTCGCGGACCACGACGAAGTCGATGTCCGGACGGCCGGCGAGCGGAGTGGCCGTGTTCGGGAACAGCTTGGACGGGCGCAGGTTGATGAAGTGGTCGAAGGCGAAGCGGAGCTTCAGCAGCAGGCCGCGCTCCAGCACGCCGGACGGGACCGAGGGGTCGCCGATGGCGCCGAGCAGGATCGCGTCGTGGTGCTTGAGGGCTTCGAGTTCCGCGTCCGGGAGGGTCTCACCGGTGCGGTGCCAGCGCTGGGCGCCGAGATCGTATTGCCTGGTCTCCAGCTTCACATCCTGGGGCAGGACCGCGGTAAGGACCTTGAGTCCCTGAGCCACGACTTCCTGGCCGATGCCATCACCGGGGATCACTGCGAGATTGATGCTGGTCGACATGACGGAACCGTACTCCGTGTCCCAGCCCTCAGACATTCCGCGTCCACCATCTGGACGCAGAATGTCCCGGGCGGCGCTGGTCAGTGGCCGGTCGAGCCGCCGTTGTCACGGCGGTCGAGGGCCCGCTGGAGAGCGGCGGCGGCGTTCTTGCGGTCGTCGGCCGAGGCGGAGGTGTGGCGGACGCGGCGGGTGGCGGTGGAAGCGGTCATGGTGATCGACTCCTTGAGATCACGGCGTGGCGGGGCCACGGATAAGGGGTTCCTTCAAGGCGCCGGAAGAGGCGGGGAGCAGTGCGCCGCAGGGGTTGCCTGCCAGGGGCGCGCGCTCTCGACCGCCATTCGCCTGATCGGCGAGACGTTCGGCTTCTACAAAGCTAGGGCAGGTCCCGTTGTATGTCTCGGCAATTACTCGGGCTTCCTACTATCTGAGACGCCAACCCCTTCGGAAGGCCCCCTCCCAGCGGTCCGTTTCAGCCCTTGCTGGATCGAAGTTCCCTGATCAGAGCACGTACGGCGAGAGATGAGGCCAATTCCGCCGTAGTGACGTATCCCACCTGCCTCACCGGCCCCCCGGGGCCCAGACCGGTGATGCCGACCGCCTCGGTCGCCTCCCTCAGGGACAGCTCGGGCATGATCGCCATGCCGAGCCCGCGGCCGACCATGGTCAGCACCATCGCGTCGTCCTCCGCCGTGACCGTCGCCCGCGGGATCCAGTCCTGGGCCCGCCACCAGGAGCGTGTGTAGGAGCCGCAGTTCTCGTCCCAGTCCATCAGCGGCAGAGCCTTCGGGTCCGGATGCCCGGCCGGGTGGACCAGGTGGTACGCCTCCTGCGCGAGCACCCCGGTCAGCAGGCCGGGCGGCACCTCCTGCGACCCGCCCAGCGTGGCGATGCCCAGGTCGGCGCGGCCCGCCGCCACCTCCCCGGCCGTGCCGGCGCCGATCTCGCGCACCACGCGGACCTCGGGGCGGATGCCCGGGTGCCGGGCCGTGAGCCGCTCCAGGGCGGGCGGCAGCAGGTGCAGGGCCGCGCTGCGGAACGCCGCGATCCGCAGTACGCCCTCCACCGCGCCCCGGCCCGCGCTGCGGACCTCCGCGCCGAGGACCTCGTACATCCGCAGGATCCGGCGGGCGAGGGCGACGGCCCGCTCCCCCGCCGGGGTGGGCGCCGCGCCGGCGCGGCCGCGCTCGAAGAGCACCGCGCCGACCTTGGCCTCGCTGCCGCGCACGGAGTGGGAGACGGCCGACTGGGTGAGGCCGAGCGCGGCTCCGGCGGCGGAGAAGCCGCCGCTCTCGGCGACGGCGACCAGGATCCGCAGTTCCTGGGGCAGCAGGTCGGCAGTGCTTCCCGCCATGGGCGCTTCCACCTCGTTCTATGAGCGGCGTTCATGGATGTGCAGCTTCCATGAACGCAACCCTCTGCCCGGGCCGCTGATTCCTCCCTAGCGTCGGGCCCATGACCACGAACACCGCTCATGCCGTCCACCAGATCGCCCGCCCGACCGGCTTCCCCACCGCCCGGGACTTCACCCTCGCCGCCTTTCCGGTCCCGGATCCGGGGCCGGGCACCGCGCTCGTGGAGAACCTCCTGCTCTCGGTGGACCCGTACCACCGCGGCCTGATGGACGGCGGCGAGGGCGGCTTCGAGCTGAACACCCCGCTGGAGGGCCGCTCGGTGGGCCGGGTGATCGCCTCACGCGACCCGGGGCTGGCCGAGGGCGACCTGGTCTTCCACCGGGCGGGCTGGCGGACCCACGCCCTGGTCACCCTCGGGGTGGACGGGACGCGCAGGCTGCGCGTCCATGACGGCGTCCCGCTGGAGGCGTACCTCTCGATCCTCGGCGGCACCGGCCTGACCGCGTACGCCGCCCTCACCCGTACCGCCGCCCTGCGGGCCGGCGAGGACCTCTTCGTCTCCGCCGCCGCGGGCGGGGTCGGCACGGCCACAGGTCACATCGCCCGGCTGCTGGGCGCCCGGCGGATCATCGGCAGCGCCGGATCGGCGGCCAAGGTCCGCCACCTCACCGGCGTGCTCGGCTTCGACGCGGCCTTCGACCACCACGACGGCCCGGTCGGCGAGCAGCTCGCGCAGGCCGCCCCGGACGGCATCGACGTCTACGTGGACAACGTCGGCGGGGACCACCTGGAGGGCGCGATCGACGCGCTGCGCGAGTACGGGCGGATCGCCTGGGTCGGCGCGATCTCGACGTACAACGGGGACCGTTCGCTGGCCGCGCCCCGCAACCTCTTCGAGGTCGTACACAAGTCGCTTCGACTGGAAGGGGTATTGGTTCGCAATCACACCAATCTGCAGGAGGAGCTGGAGGAGTTCCTCGTGCCGCATCTGCGCAGCGGCCGGATCAGCACCGACACCACCGTTGTCCAGGGCTTCGACCGCACGGTGGAGGCATTTCTGGGCATGCTCCGCGGTGACAATCTGGGCAAGATGCTGGTCCGGACCGACGGCTGATTCCAGCCACCCCTATGTTCACCGAACTCTTACCGCACGGATGTAGACCTTTGACCCCGGCGCCGCCACTCTTGCCGTCGATGTGCCAGCGGGGCACTTGAGTTGGAGGCGAGAGGCCAGTGACACCGATCAGCCGCAGAGGTTTCGTGGGAATCGGCGCCGGGCTCGTGGCGGGCGCCAGCCTGCCCGCGATCACGCCGACGACGGCGGCCGCGGCCGCCGCGACCGGCACCATCACCGATGTGAAGCACGTGGTGATCCTGATGCAGGAGAACCGCAGCTTCGACCACTACTTCGGCAGGCTGAAGGGCGTCCGGGGGTTCGGTGACCGCGCCGCCGGCAACATCCCGGGCGGCTGGGGCATGTTCAACCAGCCCAACTGGGGCGGCCGTCAGTACCCCTGGAAGCTGTCCGCCACCCCGCCGGCGGGCGGGGTGGACGGCGAGACCCTGGCCCAGTGCAACGGCGACCTCCCGCACAGCTGGACCTCGCAGCACGCCGCCTGGAACAAGGGCCGGATGGACAACTGGGTCCTCGGCGTCGGCAACACCCGTACCCTCGGCCACCTGGACCGGGGGGACATCCCCTACCACTACGGCCTCGCCGACAACTACACGATCTGCGACGCGTACTTCTGCTCCACCCTCAGCGCGACCGGACCGAACCGCACCTTCCTGTGGAGCGGCAGGATCGACGCCTCCAGCAAGGACGGCGGCGACGAGTCCGGGCTGACCTGGGAGACCTACGCGGAGGCCCTCCAGCGGGCCGGCATGACCTGGAAGGTCTACCAGAACGCCCAGGACAACTACGGGGACAACGGGCTCGCCTACTTCAAGAAGTTCACGGACGCGGCCCCCGGCAATCCGCTGTGGGACCGGGGCATGGGCTCGGTCCCCCGGGTCACCGGCTCCACCCCGGACGACATCGCCGCCGCCATACGCGCCGACGTCGTCGCGGGCACCCTCCCCCAGGTCTCCTGGGTCGTGGCCAGCGAGGCCTTCTCGGAACACCCGTACGCCCCGCCCGGCGACGGCGCGCACTTCGTGGACCTGGTCCACCGCGCGCTCGCGGCGAACCCCGAGGTCTTCGACTCCACCGTCCTCTTCCTCAACTACGACGAGAACGACGGCTTCTTCGACCACGTCCCGCCGCCGGTCGCCCCGCCCGGCACCCCCGGCGAGTACATCGACGGCACCCCGATCGGGCTCGGCTTCCGCGTCCCGATGATCGTGATGTCCCCGTGGACCCGCGGCGGCTGGGTGAGCTCGGAGGTCTTCGACCACACCTCGGTGCTGCGGTTCATGGAGAAGTGGACGGCCGCCCTCGGCACCCCCGCCACCTGTCCGAACATCAGCGCCTGGCGCCGCAAGGTGGTCGGTGACCTGACCGGCGTCTTCGACTTCGCGCACCCGGTCTACGGGGTCCCCGCGGGCCTCCCGTCCACCGCCAAGGTGATCGGCCAGTCGACCTGCGCCCCGCTCCCCAACCCGGTGCCGCAGGACAACGCCCTCCCGGCGCAGGAGCCCGGCACCCGCCCCGCGCGGGCCCTGCCGTACCAGGTGAACGGCAACCTGGACCGCTTCGAGTTCGGGGCGGCCGGCAAGATCCTGGCCTGGTTCTCGATGAGCAACCAGGGGGCCGAGGCGAAGCAGGCCGCGCACTTCTCGATCCACCCGCACCAGCACCGGGACACGGCGGCCTGGCAGTACACCGTCGATGCGGGCGCCACCGGCAGCGACTACTTCAACATCGGGCTCGGCCACGGCTCCGGCAAGTACAACATCTCGATGCACGGGCCGAACCGCTTCCTGCGCCGCTTCATCGGCGACGCGTCGAAGCCCGGCAAGGACATCGAGGTCGCGGCCCGCTTCGCGATCGAGCCGGGCACCGGGAAGACGGCGGTCTACTTCAGGATGAAGAACGCCTCCGGCTCCCCCGTCACCTTCACGATCCGCTCGAACGCCTACCGCACGGACGGCCCGTGGACCTACGCGGTCCCGGCGAATTCCTCGCGCGAGGACTACTTCAACGCCGTGGCCCACAGCAACGGCTGGTACGACTTCACGATCCTGGCCGATTCGGACGGCACCTGGTCGCGCCGCTACACGGGCCACATCGAATCGGGCGGGCCCAGCATCTCGGGGTCGTGACTACAGGACGTCCCCGTCCCGCCAGTCGAAGTCGAGCCGCCCGGCGGGGTCCAGCCGGATCCCGCCGGGCGGCGCCCACACGTAGGTGGAGCCCTCCTCGTCGGGCAGGCGCACCGGCCCGTCGGGCGCGAGCACGCCGATCCGCCCGCCCCACACCTGCCAGCCGCGGCCCAGGTACAGCGCGGCCCCCTCCTCGGAGGCCGACAGCGCGCCCAGTACGTAGGCCCCCGCGACGATCCGTTCGAGCTCGGCCATGACCTGCCCGCCGAGGCCGCGGCGCCGCAGCCCGGCGCGTACGGCCACGGCCTCGACGTACCCGGTCCGCAGGGCGCGCCCCCGGTGCAGGACCCGCCGCTGCACGACGCTGCCGTGCGCGGCGAGCCGGCCGTCCATGCCGATCAGGACGTGCATGCCGCCGAGCGCGTGCTCGAAGTCCTCGTCGGCGAAGTCCCCTTCGAAGGCGTCATCGAGCAGCGACCGGATCGTGCGGAGCTCGTCGCCGGTCAGCTCGGCGGTGTGGGCGACGCGCAGGTCCATCACTTCTCCAGTCGGTCGGTGCGCCGGGTGCGGAAATCAGGGCGCCCGGGCGGCCTCCGCGTCCCGGTCGCCCGTCCCGCGACCGTACCAAGGACCGCATTGCGGACGCCGGACGCCGTTCACCGGCCGGAATCGGCCGACACGGCTCTGGCGGTCTGGACCAATGGCTCGGCACACTCGCCCCATGTCGCCTCAGACCCAGCAGTGGAACCCCACCCACGGCCAGCCGTACCGCCCCGCCCCCTACCGGCCCGAGCGGATGCCGCAGCACGAATCCCTGGCGCGCGCCGCCGAGTTGCGCACCCGGATGGACGAGCGGCGGACCGTACGCCACTTCTCCCCCGACCCGGTGCCCGGCCAGGCGGTCCGGGACGCGATCGCCTGCGCGGCGACCGCACCGTCCGGGGCGCACCAGCAGCCGTGGACCTTCGTCCTGGTCAAGGACCCGGCCGTGCGCCGGCAGATCCGCGCGGCCGCCGAGCAGGAGGAGCAGCTGTCCTACGACGGCCGCCTCGGCGACGAATGGCTCGCCGCCCTGCGCCCCATCGGCACGGACGCCGTGAAGACGCACCTGACGGACGCCCCGGCGCTGATCGTGGTCTTCCAGCAGCGCTACTGGCTCGGCCCGGACGGCACCAAGCGCAAGCACTACTACGTGGACGAGTCGGTCGGCATCGCGGTCGGCATGCTCCTGTCCGCCCTCCACCTGTCGGGTCTGGCGGCGCTGATCCACACCCCCAGCCCGATGCGCTTCCTCAGCCACGTCCTGGACCGCCCGAAGAACGAGAAGGCCTTCGCGGTCATCCCGGTCGGCTACCCGGCGGACGACTGCGAGGTCCCGGACCTCGTCCGCAAGTCCCTGGACCAGGTCATCGTGGAGGTGTGACCCCCTCCCCGGCGGGCGGCTCCGGGGGCGGCCCGGACTGCCCGCCGCCGAGCGCTTCCGCGAGCCGCATCCCGATCCGCACCCGGTCCTGTGACGTGCCCGCCTCCATGGCCGCCCGCACCTGCCGCAGGATCAGCCAGTCACGCACCACCTTGCTGACCCCGAGCACGGCCGCCGTCACGATCGCAGCGAGCAGCATCAGCGCACCCCCGCTTCCGGGGTGGCGGTGGCGGCACAGCAGGGCCCGCGCCGCAGGGTGACGAACCCGCCGCCCATCACGATCTCGCCGGGGAACCACGGTCGGTCCCGCTCCCGTTCCCGTGCCGGGCCGCCGTCGAGCCGTTCCGCGAGGCCGCTGCGCCGCAGCCGGTGCTCCAGGTCGGACCGTTCCACGGAGCAGCACCACTCGACGACGACGTCCCCTCCCCCGTGGGTGTAAACGTTCGCCGAACCGTGTGCGGCCCCGGCGGCGCCCAGCAGCAGGGGGCGCCTGAGCAGCCTGCTGTTCAGGCAGTTCTGCGCCGGGACGCCGTCGTGGTCGTGCCCCGCCCCGGACCGCTGCTCCCAGTCGGCCGCCTCGGCGGGGTGCATGCGGTGACGGTGGCGCCGCCACAGCTGCGTGAGTCCGTCGCCGTGCTCCGGCAGGGCGGGCCGCCAGCCGGCGTCCGGATGGACCAGATGGATCGCGGCACGGCCCTGGACCCGGGTCAGTACCCATGTCCCGCCCATCGGAACGAGCCGCAGCCCCGGCACACCGCGCAGACCGCCGTGGTGCTCGTCGAGCCGGGGCAGCAGCGTGGCGAGGACCCGGTCGGCCATCGCCGGGTGCAACGACAGCGTCAGGCAGGCCGGCTCGGGACGGGCCCGGGTGAAGCCGAGGAGGGCTCCGTCGCGTCGTTCCTGTTCGCGGAGCCCGTCGGCGAGCTCCGCCAGCACCAGGGCCTCGAAGGTCCGCTGCTGCTCGTCGGCGGCATCGGGTACCGGCCGACGGCGGGTGATCAGCCCGTCGGCGGCCCACTGCATGCAGGTGTGGTGTGCGAGCCCGGTGGCCTCACGGCAGATCGTCGCCACGCGGTGGCGGTTGTCGGTGCGCCTGGACATACGTCTCCCCGGGCGTCGTCCCGGCACGGACGCGTAGAGGTCTCGTATCTCCTGGCAAACATCCCACCCCGTACGGGAACTCGTCAGAGCCCTCGGCTCCCTCGGGTAACCGGGCCCGAGTACTGGAGCGTGTCGCCGTACACGACAACTGCCGCCAGGCTAACAGGTGTTGCCGGTCGGCGGAATGGAACCGCCCCCGCTCCGGACTTGGGGGTACCGGAACGGGGGCGGGGTTCAGCGGGGGCGGGCAGGTCAGCCCATGTGGGGGTAGCCGTACTCGGTCGGCGCCACCAGCGTCTCCTTGATGGAGCGGGTGGAGGTCCAGCGCATCAGGTTCGACGCGGCGCCCGCCTTGTCGTTCGTGCCCGAGGCGCGGCCGCCGCCGAAGGGCTGCTGGCCGACCACGGCGCCGGTCGACTTGTCGTTGATGTAGAAGTTGCCCGCCGCGAAGCGGAGCTTCTCCATCGCGTCCGCCGCCGCGTAACGGTCCGCCGCGATGATCGAGCCGGTCAGGGCGTACGCCGAGACGGACTCCATCTGCGCGAGCATCGCGTCGAAGTTCGCGTCCTCGTAGACGTGCACGGCGAGGATCGGGCCGAAGTACTCGGTCGTGAAGACCTCGTTCTCCGGGTCGGTGCACGCGATGACGGTCGGGCGGACGAAGTAGCCCTCCGAGTCGTCGTAGGTGCCACCGGCGATGATCTCGCAGGTCGGGTCGGCGATCGCGCGGTCGATGGCGGCCTTGTTCTTGGCGAAGGACCGCTCGTCGATGACGGCGCCGATGAAGTTGGTCAGGTCGCGGACGTCACCCATGGTGATGCCGTCGACCTCGGCCGCGAAGGCCTCCTTGAAGCCGTCGTTCCAGATCGAGGCCGGGACGTAGGCGCGCGAGGACGCCGAGCACTTCTGGCCCTGGAACTCGAAGGAACCGCGGGTCAGGGCGGTCTTCAGGACGGCGCGGTCCGCGGACGGGTGCGCGACGACGAAGTCCTTGCCGCCGGTCTCGCCGACCAGGCGCGGGTAGGACTTGTACTTCTCGATGTTATTGCCGACCGTCTTCCACAGGTACTGGAAGGTCTTGGTCGAGCCGGTGAAGTGGATGCCGGCCAGCTCGGGGTGGTTCAGGGCCACCTCGGAGACGGCGATGCCGTCGCCGGTCACCAGGTTGATGACGCCCTTGGGCAGGCCGGCCTCCTCCAGGAGCTCCATGAGGAGGATCGCGGAGTGGGTCTGCGTCGGGGACGGCTTCCACAGGACCACGTTGCCCATGAGGGCGGGGGCGGTCGGCAGGTTGCCGGCGATGGCCGTGAAGTTGAACGGCGTGATCGCGTAGACGAAGCCCTCGAGCGGGCGGTGGTCGCTGCGGTTCCACACGCCGGCGGAGTTCGCGACCGGCTGCTCGGCCAGGATCTGGCGGGCGAAGTGGACGTTGAAGCGCCAGAAGTCGACGAGCTCGCACGGGGTGTCGATCTCGGCCTGCTGCGCGGTCTTCGACTGGCCCAGCATGGTCGAGGCGGCGAGCTTCTCGCGCCACGGGCCGGACAGCAGCTCGGCGGCGCGCAGGATGATCGCGGCGCGGTCGTCGAAGGACATCGAGCGCCAGGCCGGGGCGGCGGCCAGGGCGGCGTCGATCGCCTCCTGCGCCTCGGCCCCGGTGGCGTTCGCGTAGGTGCCGAGCACCGACTTGTGGTCGTGCGGCTGGACCACGTCGAAGCGCTCGCCGCCGCCCATCCGCTTGACGCCGTTGATCGTCATCGGGAGGTCGATCGGGTTCTCGGACAGCTGCTTGAGCTGCGCTTCGAGCCGCGTGCGCTCCGGGGTGCCGGGGGCGTACGAGTGGACCGGCTCGTTGACCGGAGCGGGGACCTGGGTCACAGCATCCATGGGGCTGGTAACTCCTTGACCTAGTTCTTGGCTAGTTCTTGGTGATCATCGAGCGGACGAAGAAGAGCAGGTTGGCCGGCTTCTCCGCGAGGCGGCGCATGAAGTAGCCGTACCAGTCCGTCCCGTACGCGGTGTAGACGCGCATCCGGTGCCCCTCGGCGGCGAGCCGCAGGTGCTCCTCGCTGCGGATGCCGTACAGCATCTGGAACTCGTACTCGTCCAGCTTGCGCCCGGCCTTGCGGGCGAGCTCCTGGCCGATGGCGATCAGGCGAGGGTCGTGCGACCCGATCATCGGGTAGCCCTCGCCGTCCATCAGGGTCTTCAGGATCCGGACGTACGCCTTGTCGATCTCCGCCTTGTCCTGGTACGCGACCTCGGCGGGCTCCTTGTAGGCGCCCTTCACGATGCGCACGCGGCTGCCGGCGGCGGCCAGGCGGCGGGCGTCGGCCTCCGTGCGGAAGAGGTACGCCTGGATCACGCAGCCGGTCTGCGGGAAGTCCCGGCGCAGCTCCTCGTGGATCGCGAACATCGAGTCGAGGGTGGTGTGGTCCTCGGCGTCGAGCGTCACGGTGGTGCCGATGGCGGCGGCGGCCTCGACGACCGGGCGGACGTTGGCGAGGGCGAGCTCGTGGCCGCCCTCCAGCGCCTGGCCGAACATCGACAGCTTCACGGACATCTCGGCCTTCTCGCCGAGGCCGAGCTCCGCGAGGCGCTCGATGAGCTGGAGGTAGGCGTCACGGGCGGCGTAGGACTGCTCCACCTCGGTGATGTCCTCGCCCACGACGTCGAGGGTGACCTCGAGGCCGGCCTGCGTGAGTTCCTCGACGATCGGGATGACCTGATCGACGGTCTCGCCGGGGATGAACCGATTCACCACGGGCTTGGTCACCGGGGCGGCAGAGACGATACGACGCATCTTGTCGCTGCGCGAAGCGGCGAGGATCACGGGACCCAGCACGGGGGCACCTCCAGCGGGTGGCAGAAGAAAAGCGCAATTAAAACCACCGTGAAACCTAAGGATCGCTTTGATCCTCTGCCATCGACAGCTGTCACGCATCCGTGTCCCGGATCTCATACATCTGTCTGAAGGGGCCGTCCCGGGGTGGGAGAATGTCCGCGTGAAGGGCGATTACCAGGACCTGGTGGACGAGATCTCCGCGCTGCTCGGCGCCCCGGCGACCCTGGAGAACCGCGACTTCCGGCTGATCGCCTTCGGCGCCCACGACAGCGACGACGATCTCGCCATGGACCCGGTGCGGACCCGCTCGATCCTGACGCGGCAGTCCACGGCCGCCGTCCGGTCCTGGTTCGAGGGCTTCGGCATCGCCCGCGCCACCGGGCCCGTCCGGATCCCAGCGGCGCCCGCAGCGGGAGTGCTCCGGGGGCGGATCTGCCTTCCGGTGCGCTACCGGGGCATCGTGCAGGGCTACGTGTGGCTCCTCGACCAGGAGCCCGGCAAGCCCGGGCCGGAGCCGGCGGCCCTGGACGCGGCCATGGAGGTGGCCCAGCGGATCGGGGTGCTGCTCGCCGAGGAGGCGAAGGCGGGGGCCGACCTGTCGCGCGAGTTCCTGGCGGTGCTCACGGCCGGACGGGGCTGGCAGCAGGACATGGCGGTGACCGCGCTGCGCGCCGCCCTCGGCCCGGGCGGGGACGGGCTGCACGCGGCGGTCTGCGTGGCGCCGTGGCCCGGGGAGGCTCCGGCGTCGGTACCGGGCGCGGCGGCGGTGTGCGTCGTACCGCGGCGGGCCGGGGGCGAACCGGGAGGTGCCGCCGGCTCCGGGCCCGGGGCGGAGCCCGCGGGCGACCCGGCCCTGGCGGTACTGCTCCGGCTGCGCTCGACGGACGCGCTGACCCCGGCCCTGGCGGCGGTGGCCCGGCTGCTGCCGCGCACGGCGGACCCGACGGGGTCGGGGGCGGCCGGGGGCGCCGCGGCCCCCGCGCACCGGGTGACCGCCGGCGTCGCCGACCCCGTACGGGGCCTCGCGGACCTGCCCGCCGCCTGGGAGCAGGCCGTCGCCGCCGCCCGGGCGGCCGTGGCCCAGCCCCGGCTCGGCCCGGTCGCCCAGTGGTCGGCGATCGGCCCGTACCGGCTGCTGGCGACCCTCGCCGCCGACCCGGTGGACGACCCCGCCGCCCGCACCCTGCTGACCCCGGCCCACCGCGAACTCGCCCGCACCGCCGAGGTCTTCCTGGACTGCGCCGGGCAGGCGGGCCGCGCGGCGGCGGCCCTGGGCATCCACCGCCAGACCCTCTACTACCGCCTCGCCCGGGTGGAGCAGCTCACGGGCCTCGACCTGGACGAGGGCGAGGACCGCCTGCTGCTCCACATGGCCCTCAAGGCCTCCCGGCTGGCCTGAGTCCGGCGGTCAGCCGTCCCGGCCCTCCTCCAGCGCCCTGCCCGTCGCGGCATCGACGACGATCCGGTCGCCCACCGGCCGGCTCAGCACGATCCGCACGGTCTGCGCCTGCAGCATCGCATCGCAGAGCGTGCCCGGCTCCAGGGGGCGCCGGGCAGGATCCGGCCGGCCGGCACCACCACGCCGACACCCTCCAGGACGTCCACGGCCACACCGCCGTCACAACTTCCGTGGCCCGCCGTGACGCTGACGGTCATCGCCTCCCGGGCGGGCCGCCCTTGCCCGCGCTCCCGCCCCCGCTCTCACCACGGTGACTCCCCCTCGCCCAGGGCCGATTCGGCGATGGGACGGGGCGCGCCCGGCGGTGGTTCCGGCTCCGGTCACCGGGTCTGCGAGCGGGTCATCGCCTCTGCGGCCCGGCGCATGCCCTCGGTGAACTCCTCCGCGGTGGCCGCCGATTCCGGATCGAAGAGCCACTGGATCATCAGGCCGTTCAGCAGCGCCTGGTAGAAGCCGCCCAGCGTGCGCACGTCCCGCTCGTCGAGCTGGTCCTCCGGTGTGCCGGTGAGCATCGAGATCAGCCCCCGGCGTCCCTCGGCCTGCGAGGCGGCGAGCATCGACCTCAACTCCGGCCGCTGGTCGCGGCCGAGCGCCACCTCCAGGCTGGCCGCCCAGACCGGACCCGACTTCTCGTGCTGCGCCAGCACCCCTTCCCACAGGGCGCGGAACCGCTCCAACGACCCGCCCTCGCCGTCGAGTCCGGACTGGAAGACCGCGCCCCACTCCTCCATCAGGCCGATGAATGCCTGGGTGAGCAGGGCGTCCTTCGAGCCGTAGTGGTAGCCGATGGAGGCCAGGTTGGTCCCCGAGGCGCTGACGATGTCGCGCGCGGTGGTGCGCACGAACCCCTTCTCGATCAGGCACTTCTTGGCGCCTTCGAGCAGATCTTCGCGATGTCCCATGGCCACACGGTAGCAAGACAAGCGTCCTAGACAGCAGTTCTATACATTCGTCATAGACAAGCGTTTAAGACGACTGTACATTCCTGCTCATGACGAACCCCGCCGCCACAGCGCGACTCGCCGGCCGCCGCGAATGGACCGCCTTCACCGTCCTGCTGCTGCCCCTGCTCCTGGTCTCGATGGACGTCTCGGTCCTCTACTTCGCCATCCCGGCGATCACCGAGCAGCTCGACCCGAGCGCCACCCAGCAGCTCTGGATCTTCGACAGCTACGCCTTCGCCCTCTCCGGCCTGCTCATCACGATGGGCTCGCTGGGCGACCGGATCGGCCGCCGCAAGCTGCTGCTGATCGGTGCGACCGCCTTCGGCCTCGCCTCGGTCGGCGCCGGCTGCGCAACCAGCGCCGAGATGCTGATCGCGGCCCGCGTACTGCTCGGCATAGGGGGCGCCACCCTGATGCCCTCCACGCTGGCCCTCGTCCGCAACCTCTTCCAGGACGCCCGGCAGCGCGGCAGGGCCATCGCCATCTGGTCCGGTGCCATGACCGGCGGGATCGCCCTCGGCTCGGTGCTCAGCGGAGTGATGCTGAACCACTTCCACTGGGGCTCGGTCTTCCTGATCAACGTGCCCGCGATGCTGCTCCTGCTGGTCCTGGTCCCGGTACTGGTCCCGGAGTTCAAGGACCCGGCCCCCGGCCGCTTCGACCTGCTGGGCGTCCCGCTGTCCCTGGCCGCCGTGCTGCCGGTCGTCTACGGCCTCAAGGAGATCGCCGCCGAGGGCTTCGAACCCCTCTACCTGGGCTGTCTCGCCGCCGGCCTGGCCTTCGGACACGTCTTCGTCCGCCGCCTGCGCACCCGTGACGACGCCATGGTGGGTCGGGCGCTGTTCCAGGGCCGCGGATTCGGCGCGGGCATCGGCCTGAACACCATCGCCGCCTTCGCCATGATGGGCTCGGCCTACTTCACCACCCAGTACCTGCAGTCCGTGCTCGGGATGGGCCCCCTGGAAGCCGCCCTGTGGAGCCTCGCCCCCTCGATCGTCATCGGCGCCGCGGCCCCGGTCGGCGCAGCCCTGGCCCAGAAGCTGGACCGGGGCTACGTGATCGCCGGCGCTTTCGCCCTCGCCGCCGCCGGGTTCGCCCTGATCGGCCTGGTCGGGACCGACTCCCTGTGGCTGCTGCTGATCGGCGCCGGGGTACTGGCCTCGGGCATCGTCACCGTGATGTCCCTGGTGTCCGACATGGCGCTGGCGTCGGCCCCCGCGGAGAAGGCCGGGTCCGCCGCCTCCCTGCTGGAGACCGGCCAGGAGTTCGGCGGCGCGCTCGGGATGGCCCTGCTCGGCACTCTGAGCACCGCCGTCTACCGCAGCGACCTGGCGGACTCCGAGCCCGCGGTACGGGAGACCCTGGGCGGGGCCGTCGCCACCGCCCACCGCCTCGGCGGGCCGGCCGGCGAGCAGGTGCTGGCCCTGGCCCGGGATGCCTTCGTCCACGGCATGCAGTACGCGGCCTGGGGCGGTACGACGCTGCTGCTCGGGGCGGCCGTGCTCGCAGCGGCTCTGATGCGGGGCATCGAAACCCCCGCCCCGCCCGCGGCGGAACCGGCCGGTGCTCCCGGGGCCCGCGTCCACGAGGCGACGTACAACTGATCGGTGCGGCACGGCCGCCCGAACGCGAAAGGGCCCGGGGTCTCCCCCGGGCCCTTCGCCTGCGTGGTGCCGGTCAGGCGAGGCTGACCGTGCGCGCCGAGACGGCGCCGATCTCGGTGGCGATGTCCGCGAGGACGTTCGCCGGCACCGGGGCGTCGACGGTCAGGACGGCGAGCGCCTCGCCGTGCTCCTCGGCACGGGCGACCTGCATGCCCGCGATGTTCAGACCGCCCTCGCCGAGCACGCGGCCGACGGCGCCGACCACGCCGGGGCGGTCGGTGTAGCGCAGGACGACCATGTGGTCGGCGAGCGCCAGGTCCACGTCGTACTCGCCGACGCCCACGATCTTCTGAAGGTGCTTCGGGCCCGCGAGCGTGCCGGAGACCGAGACCTCCTGACCGTCCGACAGGGTGCCGCGCACGGTCACCACGTTGCGGTGGTCCGGGGACTCCGAGCTGGTGGTCAGACGGACCTCGACGCCGCGCTCCTGCGCGAACAGCGGGGCGTTGACGTAGGAGACGGTCTCGTCGACGACGTCCTCGAAGACACCCTTGAGGGCGGAGAGTTCCAGCACCTTGACGTCGTGCTGGGTGATCTCGCCGCAGACCTCGACGTCGAGGCGGACCGCGACCTCGCCCGCGAGGGCGGTGAAGATGCGGCCGAGCTTCTCGGCGAGCGGCAGGCCGGGACGGACGTCCTCGGCGATGACGCCGCCCTGGACGTTGACCGCGTCCGGCACGAGCTCACCGGCGAGCGCGAGGCGCACCGACTTGGCGACCGAGACACCGGCCTTCTCCTGGGCCTCGTCCGTGGACGCGCCGAGGTGCGGGGTGCAGACGACCTGGTCGAGCTCGAACAGCGGGGAGTCCGTGCAGGGCTCCTTGGCGTACACGTCGAGGCCGGCGCCGGCGACGCGGCCCTCCTTGATGGCCGTGTACAGCGCGGCCTCGTCCACGATCCCGCCGCGGGCGGCGTTGACGATGCGGACGGACGGCTTCACCTTGTGCAGCGCCTCGTCCCCGATGAGACCGAGGGTCTCGGGGGTCTTGGGCAGGTGCACGGTGATGAAGTCGGCCACCTCCAGGAGCTCGTCCAGCGCCAGCATCTTGACGCCCATCTGGGCGGCGCGCGCGGGCTGTACGTAGGGGTCGTACGCGACGACCTTCATGCCGAAGGCCGACATGCGCTGCGCGACCAGGACGCCGATGCGGCCGAGGCCGACGACACCGAGGGTCTTCTCGCTGAGCTCGACACCCGTGTACTTGTTCCGCTTCCACTCACCGTTCTTCAGGGCGGTGTTGGCCTGCGGGATGTTGCGGGCGGTGGCGACGAGCAGGCCGCAGGCGAGCTCGGCCGCGGTCACGATGTTCGAGGTCGGCGCGTTGACGACCATCACGCCGGCCTTGGTGGCGGCGGAGACGTCCACGTTGTCCAGACCGACACCGGCGCGCGCGACGACCCGCAGCTTCTTGGCCGCGGCGATGGCCTCGGCGTCGACCTTGGTGGCGGAGCGGACGAGGATCGCGTCGACGTCGACGATCGCGGGCAGCAGCTCGGCGCGGTCGGCGCCGTTGCAGTGCCGGATCTCGAAGTCCGGGCCGAGCGCCTCCACGGTGGCGGGCGACAGCTCTTCGGCGATGAGTACGACAGGTTTCGAGCTCACGTGGGTCCTCACAAGTCCAGTGCGGACGGCCGTCCCGACGGCCGCAGGCGGTGGAGGGGGTAGCCGCGTGGAAGACGCACGACACTGTGGGCCTGACGCGTATGTGTTGAGCAGTGTAGTGGCGCTGACGGTCCGGATTTCCGCCTGTACGGAAGGATCACCCATCCGTGGTTGGCCGAGGTGGACAAGCCGCGCTCAGGAAGGCCGGATTCCGGATGCTTCCGCACCCCCGGCACCCCGGCCTCGCGGGCGGCCGCGGCGACTCCCGGTGATGCACGGCGGGGCCGGGGCCGCAAGCGTCCCGGCCCCGCCGACACAGGATCAGCTCTCGTCGCTGTCGACCCAGCTCATCAGCTTGCGCAGCTTCTTGCCGGTGGTCTCCAGCAGGTGGGCCTCGTCGGCCTTCTTGTACTCGTTGTACTTCGGCAGACCGGCCTTGTACTCGGCCATCCAGGTGTTGGCGAACTCGCCGGACTGGATCTCCGCGAGGACCTTCTTCATCTCGGCCTTGGTGGCGTCGGTGATGACGCGGGGGCCGGTGATGTAGTCGCCCCACTCGGCGGTCTCGGAGACCGACCAGCGCATCTTCTCCAGGCCGCCCTCGTACATGAGGTCCACGATGAGCTTCAGCTCGTGCAGGCACTCGAAGTACGCGATCTCCGGCTGGTAGCCGGCCTCGGTCAGGGTCTCGAAACCGGCCTTGACCAGCGCGGAGGCACCACCGCAGAGGACGGCCTGCTCACCGAACAGGTCGGTCTCGGTCTCCTCGGTGAAGGTGGTCTTGATGACGCCGGCGCGGGTGCCGCCGATGCCGGCCGCGTAGGAGAGCGCGAGGGCGAAGGCGTTGCCCGAGAAGTCCTGCTCGACGGCGGCGATGCAGGGCACGCCGCGGCCTTCCTCGTACTGGCGGCGGACCAGGTGGCCCGGACCCTTCGGGGCGACCAGGGCGACGTCCACGTTGGCCGGGGGCTTGATGAAGCCGTAGCGGACGTTGAAGCCGTGACCGAAGAAGAGCGCGTCGCCCTCCTCGAGGTGCTCCTTGATGGACTCCTCGTAGATCTCGGCCTGCAGCGGGTCCGGGGTCAGGATCATGATGACGTTCGCCCAGGCGGCGGCCTCGGCCACGGGGACGACCTTCAGACCCTGCTCCTCGGCCTTGGCCTTGGACTTCGAGCCCTCCTTCAGACCGACGACGACGTCGACGCCGGAGTCACGGAGCGACAGCGCGTGGGCGTGGCCCTGGCTGCCGTAACCGATGACCGCGACCTTGCGGCCCTGGATGATGGACAGGTCGGCGTCGTTCTCGTAGAACAGCTCGGCCACTGGGATATCTCCTTGGTGCGCTGGTGTTGCTCCCACCGTACGGCGGGGAACGGAATCTGAGTTTCTCGGTCTCGCTATGCGAGCAGGGCGTGTCCGACCCGGCTCACGTGTCCGCGGTGCCGGGCCGGGCGGGTCAGGCGCTGCGGTCGAGCGCGCGCAGACTGCGGTCCGTGATGGACCGGCCGCCACGCCCTATGGCGATCGTGCCGGACTGGACGAGCTCCTTGATGCCGAAGGGCTCCAGCATCTTGAGCATCGCGCCGAGCTTGTCGGAGCCGCCGGTGGCCTCGATGGTCACGGCCTCCGGGGAGACGTCGACCGTCTTGGCGCGGAACAGCTGGACGATCTCGACGATCTGCGACCGGGTCTCGTTGTCGGCGCGGACCTTCACCAGGACGAGCTCGCGCTCGATGGCGTTGTGGGACTCCAGCTCGACGATCTTGAGCACGTTGACCAGCTTGTTCAGCTGCTTGGTCACCTGCTCCAGCGGGAGGTCCTCGACGTTGACGACGATGGTGATGCGGGAGATGTCGGGGTGCTCCGTGACACCGACCGCGAGGGAATCGATGTTGAACCCGCGGCGGGAGAACAGGGCGGCGATCCGGGCGAGGATGCCGGGCGTGTTCTCGACCAGGACGGAGAGCGTGTGCTTGGACATGTGAGGCGTTCTCTCTCTCGGGCTCTCTCGGCTCAGTCGTCTTCGTTGTCGCCGAAGTCGGGACGGACGCCCCGGGCTGCCATGACCTCGTCGTTGGAGGTGCCGGCGGCGACCATCGGCCACACCATGGCGTCCTCGTGGACGATGAAGTCGATCACGACGGTGCGGTCGTTGATCGCGTTGGCCTCGGCGATGACCTTGTCCAGGTCGGCCGGGTCCTCGCAGCGCAGCGCCACGCAGCCCATGGCCTCCGACAGCTTGACGAAGTCCGGGACGCGCGTGCCCTTGCGGGGCGCGATGGACTCGCCGAGCTGGGAGCCGACCGTGTCGTGACCGGTCTCGTCGGCGTGCAGAACGGTGTTGGAGTACCGCTGGTTGTAGAACAGGGTCTGCCACTGGCGGACCATGCCCAGCGCGCCGTTGTTGATGATCGCGACCTTGATCGGGATGTTGTTCAGGGCGCAGGTGACCAGTTCCTGATTGGTCATCTGGAAGCAGCCGTCACCGTCGATCGCCCAGACCGTGCGCTCGGGCATGCCGACCTTGGCGCCCATCGCGGCCGGGACCGCGTAGCCCATGGTTCCGGCGCCGCCGGAGTTCAGCCAGGTGCGGGGCTCCTCGTACTTGACGAAGTGCGAGGCCCACATCTGGTGCTGGCCGACGCCGGCCGCGAAGATCGTGCTCTTCGGCGCGAGCGCGCCGATCCGCTCGATGACCTGCTGCGGGGAGAGGCTGCCGTCCGCGGGCAGGTCGTAGCCCAGCGGGTAGGTGTCGCGCCAGCGGCTGAGGTCGTTCCACCAGGCGGTGTAGTCGCCCGCGTTGCCCTCGGTGTGCTCGGCCTGGACGGCCTGGATCAGGTCGGCGATGACCTCGCGGGCGTCACCGACGATCGGGACGTCGACCGCGCGGTTCTTGCCGATCTCGGCCGGGTCGATGTCCGCGTGGATGATCTTGGCGAAGGGGGCGAAGCTGTCCAGCTTGCCGGTGACGCGGTCGTCGAAGCGGGTGCCGAGCGCGATCAGCAGGTCCGACTTCTGCAGCGCGGTGACGCCGGTGACGCTGCCGTGCATGCCCGGCATGCCGACGTGCAGTGGGTGGCTGTCGGGGAAGGAACCCAGCGCCATCAGGGTGGTGCAGACCGGGACGCCGGTCAGCTCGGCGAGGACCTTCAGCTCGGCGGTCGCGCCGGACTTCATGACGCCGCCGCCGACGTACAGGACCGGGCGCTTGGCCTGGCAGATGAGCTTGGCGGCCTCGCGGATCTGCTTGGCGTGCGGCTTGGTGACCGGCCGGTAACCGGGGAGGTCCTGGGCGGGCGGCCACGAGAAGGTGGTCTTCGCCTGCAGGGCGTCCTTGGCGATGTCGACCAGGACCGGGCCGGGACGGCCGGTGGCCGCGATGTGGAAGGCCTCGGCGATCGTCCGCGGGATGTCCTCGGCCTTGGTGACCAGGAAGTTGTGCTTGGTGATCGGCATCGTGATGCCGACGATGTCCGCCTCCTGGAAGGCGTCGGTGCCGATGGCCTTGGAGGAGACCTGGCCGGTGATCGCGACGAGCGGGACGGAGTCCATGTGCGCGTCGGCGATCGGGGTGACGAGGTTCGTGGCGCCCGGGCCGGACGTGGCCATACAGACGCCGACCTTGCCGGTGGCCTGCGCGTAGCCGGTGGCGGCGTGACCGGCCCCCTGCTCGTGGCGGACCAGGATGTGACGGACCTTCTTCGAGTCCATCATCGGGTCGTACGCGGGGAGGATGGCACCTCCCGGAATCCCGAAAACGGTGTCGCACCCCACCTCTTCGAGAGAGCGGATGAGGGACTGCGCACCCGTGACGTGCTCAACTGCGGCGGACTGCTGTCCGCCGGAACGGGGCCGCGGCTGCGGATGGTGGGCCCCGGTGGCCTGCTCGGTCATCGGCATTCTCTTCTCGAAGCTGAGGGTTTTACGCGGATTCGACTCTGTGCCAGTGCAACAAAAAACCCCTCGTGCCGGGAGGCAAGCGAGGGGAGCGCGTCGGGTGTGTTGAGCAGGGACATGCAGGTCCCAGCTTCAGCCGACGCGCTTTCCAAGTACGAGAATTCGGGTGCGCATGGCACTGACCCTCCCTCCGGCGGGAGGGTGATGTCAAGTAGGTGGGACGGGCGTCTCATTATGTGAGCCTCTGCGGATGGCCATCGAGCCCCCGGGGGAACCGCCGGCCAGTGCTGGTTGAGCCGCTCCGCCCGGTACTGGGAACGTACCGCGCACCAGCGCACGGCGCAGCCTGTACTCGTCGAGCGGGCCGGAAAAAGCCATTCCCTGGCCGTGTGTGCACCCCATCGCGCGCAGCGCCAGGACCTGCTCGGGAAGATCCACCCCGTCCGCCACCGACCGCATGCCCAGGTCGTTTGCGATCCGCAAGAGACCGGCGGTGATCTTGTGCAGGCGGGCGGACTCCACCACCCCCTCCACCAGCCCCCGGTCCAGCTTGAGCATGTCCACGGGCAGGCGACGCAGGGCGCTGATGGCCGCGTAACCGCTGCCGAAGCCGTCCAGGGAGATACCCACCCCGAGCCGGTGCAGGGCCGTCAGGCGGCGCTCCAGGTCGTCGAAGGGCACTCTGGGGTCGGACACGGCGAGCTCCAGCACCAGGGCCCCGGAGGGCAGTCCGTGCCGGGACAGCAGTGCCTCCACGGAGCCGCGCGGCATGGACCGGTCCAGGAGCCGCTGCGCGGTCATCCGCACGACCACGGGGACGCCGTGCCCGGCCCGGTGCCGGTCGGCGGCCTGCTCCACCGCCTCCTCCAGCAGCCAGCGCCCCAGCTCGGCGGTGCGCGAGGCGTCCTGGCCCGCGGCGCCGGGGCCGCCCGCACCGCCCTCGCTGTACTCGGCGACCCGCAGGAACTCCGCCGGGGTGAAGAGGATCCCCTGGGCCGAGCGCCAGCGGGCGTGCGCGGCGACGGCCGACACCTCGCCGGTGGCCAGCGAGACCACGGGCTGGTGGAGCAGGGCGAACTCGCCCTCGTGCAGCGCGGTCCGCAGCCGGCCCGCCAGCTCGGCCTTGCGCACCACCTCGGCCTGCATCTGCGGGGCGTACATCTCGACGCGGTCCTTGCCGCCCGCCTTGGCCCGGTACATCGCGAGATCCGCGTTGCGCATCAGGTCCGAAGGGGTGATGCCGGGGTCGGCGAAGGCCACCCCGATGCTCGCGGCCACCCGCACCTCGCTGCCGCCGATCCGGTACGGCTGGGAGAGGGTGGTGCGCAGCCGCTCGGCGATCTCGCGCACCTGGTGCTCACGGGCGCCGGCGTCGCGGTTGCCGTCCCCGAGGATCAGCGCGGCGAACTCGTCGCCCCCGAGGCGCGCCGCGGTGTCCCCGGCCCGGACCGAGTCCTGGAGCCTGCGCGCGGCCTCGACCAGCAGCTCGTCACCGGCCTGGTGGCCGATGTTGTCGTTGACCGCCTTGAAGCCGTCGAGGTCGATGAAGAGCACGGCGGAGCTGTGATCGCCCGCACGCCGGCCGTTCAGGGCCTGTCGAACGCGCCGGGTGAACAGGGCCCGGTTGGGCAGGTCGGTCAGCGGATCGTGTTCGGCGCTGTGCTGGAGCTGGGCCTGGAGCCGGACCCGCTCGGTGACGTCCCGGCTGTTGAGGATGAGCCCGCCCTGGTGGCGGTTGACGGTTGACTCCACATTGAGCCACTCGCCGCCGCCGGATTTGAAGCGGCACTCGATGCGGGTGGTGGGCTCCTCGGTCGGCGGCGCCGCGAGGAAGCGGCGCACCTCGTGGACCACCCGGCCGAGGTCGTCGGGGTGGATCAGGGTGGCGAGCTCGGTGCCGACGAGCTCCTCCGCCTCACGGCCGTAGACCCCGGCGGCGGCGGGGCTGACGTAGCGCAGGGTCCCGGTGGGCGCGGCGATCATGATGACGTCGCTGGAGCCCTGGACCAGGGAGCGGAAGTGGTTCTCCTTCTGGGCCAGTTCCTGGGTCAGCGCGATGTTGTCGAGGAGCATGATGCCCTGCCGGATGACGAGGGCGAGCACGACCGTGCACCCGGTGAAGACGACCATACGGTCCACCTTCCGGCCGTCCACGACGTTGTACAGGATGCCGAGGGTGCACACGGCGGCTGCGAGATAGGGGGTGAGGGCGGGCAGCGAGCCGGTGATCGGGCGACTGTGCGCCCGGTCCGCGCGCGGGCGCCCGGCCGGCTCCGGGCCCGGGTGGATGCGCCGGGCGCCCCAGGGTGCGTACGCGAGCAGCAGCGAGCCGGCGAACCAGCCGGCGTCGAGCAGCTGTCCGGACTGGTACTCGGCGCTCAGCAGGGGCGAGGTGAACAGGGCATCGCTGAGCACGGTCAGGGCCAGCGCCGCGATGGCGGTGTTGACGGCGGAGCGGTTGGTCTCGCTGCGCCGGAAGTGCAGGACCAGGACCATCGAGACGAGCGCGATGTCCAGGAGCGGGTAGGCGAGGGAGAGCGCGGCGCGCGGGACGCTGCCGGGGGCACCGGACTGGGCGGTCCGCGCCGCGTGGGCCAGGGCCAGGCTCCAGGAGAGGGTGAGCAGGGAGCCGCCGATGAGCCAGGAGTCGAGCCCGAGGCACACCCAGCCGGCGCGGGTGACCGGGCGTTTGGCGAGGACGAGCAGGCCCACGATGGCGGGCGGTGCGAAGCAGAGGAAGGCGAAGTCCGCGAGCGAGGGCTTCGGCACCTCCTGGCCGAGGACCACCTCGTACCAGCCCCAGACCGCATTGCCTCCGGCGCCCATGAGGGAGGAGAAGGCGAACAGGAGCCAGGCGGGGCGCTCGCGGCTGTCGATCGCCCTCGCGTAGGAGTAGCAGGAGACCGCGGCGAGTAAGCCGGCGGCACTGAGCCCGAAGTCACCCATGATCTCGGCGACTTCCTCCGAACCCCAGTTGAGGGCGGCGCCGACGGCGTACCCGCCGCTGACCACCGCGAGGAGCAGCTGCATCGCCAGGCCCCTGCCTCCGCCCGAGACGGACGGCCGGTTCAGGAGCGCCGCCCCCGGGGTACTCACCGGTCCCCCTCGCCGGCTGGTTCCGGTGCAGCCCAGTCTCGGCAGCGTCGCCTCCGGCGGCTGTGCCGCATCGGATCCTTCGTCCATTGGCCGTACATCGCCCGTCGCCCCCCAAAGTGTCCGATCACTCCCCAGCGCCATACGTTCGTGGCGCAGCCCCTTCTTCCGGACGATACACCACTTTCGTCACTCAGGGACATAGTCCCTCTACTCTCCGTTACCGCGAGAAGGGTTGTGGACACAGGGAGCATCCGGGTGACTGCGGAGCGTGGGCATCATCGGTCACTCGGTGACCAACACCGTGTGCTCCACCGGCTCCCCGGCGGCGAACCGGGTGAGCTGGCGTGCCAGCAGGCGCTTGGCCCTCGGCTCGAACGCCGAGCTGCTGCCCCCGACATGAGGTGTGATCAGGACGTTCGGGGCATGCCAGAGCGGGTGGCCTGCGGGCAGCGGTTCCGGGTCGGTGACGTCGAGCGCCGCGCGCAGCCGTCCCGACTCCACTTCCGCCAGGAGGGACTTGGTGTCGACGACGGGGCCGCGCGCCACGTTCACCAGCAGGGCGCCGTCCTTCATCCGGCCGAGGAACTCGGCGCCGGCCAGGCCGCGGGTGGCATCGGTCAGAGGTGTCACGAGGATGACCACGTCGGCCCGCGGCAGGAGCTCGGGGAGGTCGGCCAGGGCGTGCACGGGCCCGCGGACGGTGGTCCGCGCCGTACGCGCCACCCGGGCGATCGGCCCGCACTCGAAGGCCACGAGCCGGTCCTCGATGGCGGAGCCGATCGATCCGTACCCGATGATCAGAACCGACTTGTCGGCAAGGGCGTCGTAGAAGCCGGAGCGCCATTCCTCGCGGTCCTGGCCGCGGACCATGCCGGGAATGCCGCGCAGGGAGGCGAGGGTCAGCGCGAGGGCGAGTTCGGCGGTGCTGGCCGTGTGGACCCCGACGGCGTTGCACAGCCGTACGCCGGGACGCAGGTCGCCGAGGCGGCCCAGCACGTCGTCGATGCCGGCGGTCAGGGTCTGGACGACCCGGACCGCGGGCATCACCGCCAGCGGGCGCACGGTGACCTCGGGGGACTTCATGTAGGGCGTCACGTAGAAGACGCAGTCGGCCGGGTCGGCCGGGAAGGCGTCCTCGCCGTCCCAGAGGCGGTACCGGAAGGAGTCGGGCAGGCCCTCGATCTCCTCGGCGGGGAACGGGAGCCAGACATCCGGGGTCATTGCAGTCATGATCACGAGGCTATGCCAAGGCATCCGGATCAAGCCGTTAGTTTGATGGCCGGAGCCGGAGGGGGACGCAGGAGTGGAGCGCAGGTCGATCGGGGCGGGGGCGCTGACGGTGGGCGCCGTCGGCCTCGGCTGTATGCCGATGAGCTGGGCGTACGCGCCTTCGCGGCGGCGGGGGCAGGAGTCGCTGGCCGCCGTGCACGCGGCGCTGGACCTGGGGTCGAACCTGCTGGACACGGCCGACGTGTACGGGCCGTTCACCAATGAGCTGCTCCTGGGGCGCGTGCTGCGGGAACGGCGGTCCGAGGCCTTCGTCTCGGCGAAGGTGGGGCTGCGGGCGGGTGACCAGCACGTGGTCGCGGACGGGCGGCCCGGCTATCTGCGGCGGGCGTGCGACGCCTCGCTGCGGCGGCTGCGGACCGATGTCATAGACCTCTACCAGCTGCACCGGGTGGATCCGGAGGTCCCCGTGGAGGAGACCTGGGGGGCCATGGCGGAGCTGGTGGGCGCGGGCAAGGTGCGGGCGCTCGGTTTCTGTGCGCTGGGTGCCGGGGCCGGGCCGGGGGCGGGACGCAGGGGGGACCGCGGATACCGGACGACCCTGCGGCACCTGGAGCGGCTGCAGCAGGTGTTCCCGGTGAGCGCCGTGCAGGCGGAGCTGTCGGTGTGGTCGCCGGAGGCGGCCTGGCAGCTGCTGCCGTGGTGCGCGGCGCGCGGGGTCGGGTTCCTGGCGGCGATGCCGCTGGGCAGCGGGTTCCTCACGGGGACCCTCACGCCGGGTGAGGGCTTCGAGCCGCAGGACGTGCGGGCCCGGCATCCGCGGTTCACGGCGGAGGCGATGGCGTCGAACCAGGTGCTGCTGGCGGGGCTGCGGCAGGTGGCGCGGCGGCACGGCCCGGAGGTCACGGTGGGGCAGGTGGCCCTCGCGTGGGTGCTGGCGCAGGGGCCGCAGGTGGTGCCGGTGCCGGGGGCGGACCGGGCTCCCTGGGCGGTGGAGAACGCGCGGGCGGCGGAGGTCCGGCTGTCGGCCGGTGACCTTGCCGAGATCGCGGGCCTCCCGGTCGAGGTGGGAGCCTGGGACTGACCCGGGGCCGGTCCGGGTGCGCAACCGCGGCAGGACCGGGGCGGAGCCCGGGCCGGGCCGGGGCCGACCCACAACCACTCGATCGAGTGTACGAGTGGTGGAACTTCGCGAACTGCCGGAGCTGTTGAGAGAGATGGAAGGCAGGATCGGGGGACCGGAAGGGAGCAGGGCGATGCGATACGGAAGTCTTCCCGGGCGGGCGGGGGCCGAGGGCGCGGGCGGGCGGCGCCGGGGGGTGCTGGCGGCGGTCGCGCTGGCCGGCTGCGGAGCCCTGCTGGCAGCGGGATGCTCGCCGGAGGGCGCCGCGGGCGCCGGGCCGGGCGGCTCTCCACCGGGCACGGCCGCGGCCGGCCCGGGGTCACCGGGTCCGTCGGGGAGACCGTCCGCCTCGCCCGAGGCCACCGGACCTCCGGCGAAGGGGGCGGTGACGGTGACCGGTGAGGTCGCCAAGGGTCTGGAGTCACCGTGGGGCGTGGCCCCGCTGCCCGGCGGTGACCTGCTGGTCGCCTCGCGGGACAAGGGGACGATCAGCAGGATCGCGGCCGGCTCCGGCACGGTGACGCAGATCGGCAAGGTGCCGGGGGTGGCTCCGGGCGGGGAGGGCGGGCTGATGGGCCTCGCGCTGTCGCCCACCTTCGCGTCGGACCGGCTGGTGTATGTGTACTTCACCACCGAGTCGGACAACCGCATCGCCCGGCTGCGGTACGACGAGCAGAGACCTGCCGGTCAGCAACTGGGCGCGCCGGACACGGTGTTCCGGGGCATTCCCAAGGGCCTCATCCACAACGGCGGCCGGATCGCCTTCGGCCCCGACAAGATGCTCTATGCGGGGACGGGTGAGACGGGTGACACCGGGCTCGCGCAGGACAAGACGTCGCTGGGCGGCAAGATCCTGCGGATGACGCCGGACGGGGAGCCGGTGCACGGCAATCCGGAGGCGGATTCCGTCGTCTATTCCTACGGTCACCGCAATGTGCAGGGCCTGGCCTGGGACAAGGACAAACGGCTCTGGGCGGCCGAGTTCGGCCAGAACACCTGGGACGAGCTGAATCTGATCGAGCCCGGCGCCAACTACGGATGGCCCGAGGCCGAGGGGAAGGCGGGCAAGCCCGGTTTCCGGGATCCGGTGGCCGTCTGGAAGACGGACGAGGCCTCACCGAGCGGGATCGCCTGGGCCGAGGGCTCGGTGTGGATGGCCGGGCTGCGGGGCAAGCGGCTGTGGCGGATCCCGCTGGCCGGCACGGAGCAGGCGGCGGAGCCCGAGGGCTTCCTGGAGGGCGAGTACGGCCGGCTGCGGACGGTGGTGTCCCTCGGCGGGGACCGCATGCTGCTGGTCACGAGCGAGACGGACGGACGCGGGTCGCCGGAATCGGGCGACGACAGGATCCTCACCCTGACGGTGCGGTGACCGGCAAGTCCCCGGCAGGGGACGAAGGGCTTGGTGGGCACGGTGTTCAACATGATCGAGGAGCTGTTCAACCCGGGACGCAAGCACACGAACGAGGAGAAGAAGCGCCTGGAGCTGTCCCGGACCGACGTCAATGACAACGATCCGGGACGGGGTCCGATAGACCTCGACTCCGGCAGGGTGCTCATACGCCTGGACGAGGAGCCTGCGGACGGGGACTGACCGGGGAGGGCGCGGCGAACAGGCGCAGCCGGTGGGCGAGGGCGGCCGCCTCGCCGCGGCCGGTCACCCCCAGCTTCGCCAGGATGTTCGAGACGTGCACGCTCGCCGTCTTCGGGGAGATGAAGAGCTCCTCGGCGATCTTCCGGTTGGTGCTGCCGGCCGCCACCAGGCGCAGCACGTCGCGCTCCCGGCTGGTCAGCCCGAGTGCCTCGGCCGGGTCGGTCTCCTGGGCGGGCGGTGTCTCGGCGGCCGGGTCGGCGTCGGTCAGCGGTAGCCGGGCGCGCCGGGCCAGCAGGGCCAGGTCCTCGCGCAGCATGCGTGCGCCGATCCGCTCGGCGGTGGCGCAGGCCTCGCGGAGCAGGGCGGCCGCGGCGTCCCGGTCACCGGCGGCCAGCAGGGCCTCCGCGAGCCGGTGGCAAACCCTGGCCAGCAGGTAGGGGCGTTCCAGCGGGCGGACGACCTGCTCGACGCCGGCCCAGTCGGCAGGGGTGTCCCGGCCTTCGGCCCGGGCCAGCTCGGCGCGGACGTACGCGGCGTGGGCGGTCCACACCGGGACCGGGGCGGCCAGGGAGTCGGCGGCGGTGCGCAGCACCTCCAGGGCGGCGTCCCGTCCTGCCTCGGCGGCCGGGAGTCCCCGGGCGTCCGCCTCCGCGGTGGCGGCGGCGAGCAGCAGCGGCCAGGCGTAGCGGTGCTGCCCGAGCGGGAATCCGTAGGCGACGGCGGCGGACACCTCGGTGCGGACGTCGGCGATCCTGCCCTGCCCCGCGGCCACTCCGATCGCGAGGCGGTACAGCGGTATCCGGTGCTGGGGCTGGGTTTCGTGGGCGCCGAAGTGGGCGTGGGCGGCGGCGAGCCGGTGGGCCGCCTCGGTCAGCTCGCCGCGGGCCAGGGCCAGGTAGGCCAGCCGGGCGGAGGCCGAACCGCGCGGGGCCGCGCTCTGCCCGACGTGCAGGGTGCGCCGGGCCGCCTCGGCGGCCTCCTCCCAGCGGCCGAGGCTGTAGAGGCTCTCGGCCATGTTCCCGCAGACCCATGCCTCGCTGTCCAGGAGCCGGGACCTGCGGGCCAGTTCGAGTCCTTGTTCGGCCAGTTCCACGGCTTCGCGGGACCGGCCCAGGCTTTCCAGTTGAGAGGTGAGATTGATATGCGCATGCCCTGCCAGCATGGGGAGACCGAGTTCCGCGGCCCGTTCACCGACCGCGCGCATCTCGGCGAGGCCGCCCGCGCCGTCGCCGGCGTCGGTGAGCAGCGCCCCGACCGTGATCCGGGCATTGAGCTCGGTCTCCTCGGCGCCGACCATGCGCGCGTACTCGGCGGCGCGTTCGGCGGCGGCGAGGTTGTCGGGTCCCGGCTTGTGGAGCATGCCCCAGCTCGCGGCCCGGACCAGGACCTCGGCGTGCACGTGGGACGGGTGCAGCCCCCGGACGAGGTCCTGCGCCTTGGCTATCTCCTCCCAGCCGTCCCCGCGCCCGAGGCCGGCGACCAGCCGGGAGCGTTCGGTCCAGAACCAGGCGGCCCGCAGCGGGTCGTGGTCCTCCTCCAGCAGACGCAGCGCCGTCTTCGTTATCTTCAGGGCGCGCTCGCGCTCGCCGCCGTAGCGGGCGGCGACGGTCGCCTCGGCCAGCAGGTCGAGGCGCTGGAGGGCGGTGGTGGCCGGGTCGCAGCCGCACGGCGGGTACACCTCGGTGAAGTCCGCCGGGCGGAGCGCTTCGCGGACCTCCTCCGGGGCGCTGTCCCACAGGTCCATGGCCCGCTCCAGCAGGCGCAGTTGCTCGGAGTAGGCGTGTCGGCGGCGGGCTGCGACGGAGGCGGCCAGTACGGCGGGCAGCGCCCTGGCGGGATCGTTCGCGTGGTACCAGTAGCTGGCCAGCCGGATGATCCGCTCCCCGGCCCGGATCAGCGATCCGTCGGCCTCCATGGCCTCGGCGTAGCGGCGGTTGACACGGGCCCGCTCACCGGGCAGCAGGTCGTCGCTGACGGCCTCGCGGACCAGCGAGTGCCGGAAGCGGTAGCCGTCGCCGTCGGGGGTGGCGAGCAGGATGTTGGCGCCGACCGCGGCGCGCAGCGCCTCGATCAGCTCGTCCTCGGTGAGCCCGGCGACGGCGCGCAACAGCGGGTACTCCACGGTGGAGCCGCCCTCGGCGACGATGCGCACGATGCGCTGGGCCTCCTCGGGGAGCACCTCGACGCGGACGAGGAGCAGGTCGCGCAGGGATTCGGTGAGCCCGGTGCGGCAGCCGCTCTCCTTGGAGGCGACGAGTTCCTCGACGAAGAAGGCGTTGCCGTCGGACCGGTCGAAGACGGAGTCCACGAAGTCCTCGTCGGGCTGGGCGGCGAGGATGCCGGCGAGCTGGCGGCGCACCTCGGCCCGGTTGAAGCGGGACAGTTCGATGCGCTGGACGGTGCGGAGCCGGTCGAGTTCGGCGAGGAGCGGGCGCAGCGGGTGGCGCCGGTGCACGTCGTCCGCGCGGTAGGTGGCGACGATGACGAGCCGGCCGCTGCCGAGGGTGCGGAAGAGGTAGGAGAGCAGGTGCCGGGTGGAGGTGTCCGCCCAGTGCAGGTCCTCCAGGACGAGGACGACGGTGCGGTCGGCGGCGAGCCGCTCCAGCATGCGGACCGTCAGTTCGAAGAGCCGGGCGGTGCTCTCCTCGTCGTGCGGGCCGCGCGGGGTGTCGCCGAGTTCGGGGAGGATCCGGGCGAGTTCGTCCTCCTGGCCGGCGGCCGCGGCGGCCAGCTCCTGCGGGAGCAGGCGGTGCAGGGTGCGCAGGGCCGTCGAGAAGGGGGCGAAGGGAAGTCCCTCCGCCCCGATCTCCACACAGCCTCCGACGGCGACGACGGCGCCGTGGCGGTCCGCCTCGCACAGGAACTCCTCGGTGAGGCGGGTCTTGCCGACTCCGGCCTCTCCCCCGATGAGCATCGCCTGCGGCTCCCGGCCGGCGGCGCGCGTCAGTGCGTCGGTGAGTACGGCCAGTTCGTCGGCTCGGCCGACGAACACCGGGCTGACAGATCTGGTCTCCACGCCGCCGAGCATCGCACAGACGTCCTGCTCGGCGGCACTCGTCGCCGGTGCGCTTCTCATCACGCGTCAGTTCACACGGTGCGCGGCGCGGAGCACGCGGAGCGGGTGAACCGGCTGCGGAAGGCTGTCACCGGCCTTCGGGCTGCCTGGTGGGGTGAGGAGGCGCGGTGCGTCCTCTTGGCCACCGTGGCCGTGCGGTACTCGGCCGCCTCGCGGAGGAGGTCGGCGCTGTGTACGGCGGTGGCGATTTCGTACTCGAACATCTCGTACTCCCTGGTCGCGTTTCTCGGGCACCTCGTTCGGTGTGGTCCAAGATTCGCGTCCCAGGGGGTACCGGCACATCGGTCGCATGCCGCATCTGCCGGGTGCGGGGGGCCTTAGTCCGGGGCCGGAGAGCCCCGGGTCGGTCCGTGAGGACCTAAGGCACTGCCTAGGCGCCCGCGCCCGCGGCCCTGGGAATGGCGAGGAGGAGGTCGAAGTACATGAGGACGAAGAGCAGTACGCCGAGGGCGCCCAGGCCGATGCCCGCCCAGGAGACGGACCGCACCCAGGTGGGGAGGGTGCGCTCGGGGCTGCTGAAGGCCGGGAGGGCCAGCACGAAGGTGGCGAGGATCAGGGCGAGGGCGGAGAAGATGCCGTTCACCATCGCGGTGGTGTGCCACGGGTCGACGAACTGGGCGGCGATCTGCGCGTTGGCGTCGGCGGCCTGGGTCAGCTCCAGCCGGGCGGCGATGCTGGCGCGCTCGGACACGATGCCCGCGACCCAGCTGCCGCTGAGGGCGACGACGCCCAGACCCGCGGCGACGATCGCGAAGGCCGCGGATCCGACGTGGCTCGGCTCCCCGTCCTCGGCCGTGTCGTCGGCGAACGCCTCGTCTTCCACGTCCGTGTCAATGACCTCGTCGGTGACCGCGGAGTCGACTTCGGCCTCGGCCGGCTGGGGGGTCTCGGCCTTTTCGAGGTCGGCCGGGGTGGTGTCCGCCTCGGAGGCGTTCGGGGCGGGGGTCTTCGTGGTGTCCATGCGGGGCACCGTAGGCGCCCTGTCTGAGAGTTTTCTGAGAATCCGCTGGTTGTGGCCGAGTCGTGCCCATCGGCCGGCCGGGCCCGGGCCGGGGCCGTGGCCAGACGGTCCGGGTCGCGGCCCACTCGTGGGAGAGGATCGACCAGATCTCGGTGTCCCGGCGGGTGCCGCGGTGGAGATGGTTCTCACGCATGACGCCCTCGCGGGTCATGCCGAGCCGCTCGGCGACGGCGAGGCTCTTCTTGTTGCCGGAGGCGGCGTGCCACTCGATGCGGTGCATGCCGCGCTCGCCGAAGGCGTGGTCGATCAGGATCCGGCAGGCCCGGGTGATCAGGCCGCGGCCGGCCGCGTCGGGCTCCGGCCGGCAGCCGATCTCGCAGTTGCCGGTCGTCGCGTCGAAGGCCGGGAAGAGGACCCCGCCCACGAGGGTGCCGTCGAGGCGGATGCCGAAGAAGCGGGCGCCGTCCTCCGCCGCCTCACGGCGTGGGCGGCCGGCAGGGCCCGGGCGGAGCCGAGATCGGTGGCCCGGTCCGGCAAGCCGATGTACTTGCCGATGAACTCGCGTCCGCGCTCGATGTGCGCGAAGAACTCCTGGGCGTGCCGGGCCTCCAGCGGGAACATCTCGGCGTCTTCGGCGAGGTCCATGGAGAACATGCTCGGACTTCCTCGGGTCTCGGACGGCGGGTGGCCGGATCACCGGGAGGCGGTGACGGGCTCGGCGCCTTCCTCGCTCGTGACGAGGTCCGCGGCGGGCCGCTGCTTCGGAAGTTCCGCATGCGGGTGGCGCTCGGGGGGTTCGATGCTGATCCGGGGCAGTCGCCGGTCGAGCCAGGCGGGCAGCCACCAGTTGGCCCCGCCGAGCATGTGCATCAGGGCCGGGACGAGGAGGGTGCGCAGCACGAAGGCGTCGAGGGCCACGGCCGCGGCGAGCGCGATGCCGAACATCGCGATGATCCGGTCGCCGCTGAGCACGAAGGCCAGGAAGACGGAGATCATGATGACGGCCGCCGAGTTGATGACCCGGCTGGTCTCGGCGAGGCCGACGCGCACGGCCCGCCGGTTGTCACCGGTCGCCAGCCACTCCTCGTACATCCGGCTGACGAGGAAGACCTGGTAGTCCATCGACAGTCCGAAGAGGACGGACACCATGATCACGGGCAGGAAGGGCTCGATGGGCCCCGCGCTGCCGAGGCCCAGCAGCTCGCTGCCCCAGCCCCATTGGAAGATCGCGACCACGACGCCGAACGAGGAGGCGACGGCGGCGACGTTCATGGCCGCCGCCTTGAGCGGGATGCCGATGGACCGGAAGGCCAGCAGCAGGAGCACGCAGCCGAGTGCGATGACCACGCCCACGAAGAGCGGCAGCTTCCCGATGATGACCTCGGCGAAGTCGTCGTAGGCGGCCGTCACACCGCCGACGTGGATCTCCATGGAGTTGCCGTGTCCGGCGCCCGGTATGACGTCCTGGCGGAGCCGGTCGACGAGGTCGCTCGTGGCCCGGGACTGCGGTGCGGAGTCCGGTACGACGGTCAGGACGGCGGTGTCGCCGCTGCGGTTGAGGACGGCGGGGCCGGTGGAGGCGACGCCCTCGGTCGTACGGAGCGCCTGTGCGAGCCGGTCCACGGCGAGCCGGTCGCCCGCGCCGTCGAGCCGGGCGACGACGGTGAGCGGGCCGTTGGTGCCGGGGCCGAAGCCGTCCGCCAGCAGGTCGTAGGCCTGCCGGGTGGTGGAGGTGGCCGGGTTGTTGCCCTGGTCGGAGGTGCCCAGGTGGAGGGAGAGGGTGGGCACGGCCAGCACCAGCATGACGGCGGTGGCGACGAACCCCAGCAGCTTGGGACGGCGTTCCACGAAGCCGGACCAGCGGACGGCGAAGCCGGAGGTCTGCTCGGGTGCCGGACCCTCGGCGGCGAGCCTGCGGCGTTCGCGGCGCGAGAGGGCGCGCGTGCCTATGTACGAGAGGAGGGCGGGCAGCAGGGTGACCGACGCGGCGACGGTCAGGACCACCGTCACGGAGGCGGCTATCGCGACGCCGTTGAGGAAGTTGAGCCGCAGCACGAGCATGCCGAGCAGCGCGATGCACACGGTGGCGCCGGCGAAGACGACGGCCCGGCCGGTGGTGGCGACGGCGTTCTCGGCTGCCTCCTCGACCGTGCTGCCGCGCGCCAGGGCCTTGCGGTGCCGGGTGACGATGAACAGCGCGTAGTCGATGCCCACGCCGAGGCCGACGAGGGTGCCGAGCATGGGGGCGAAGTCGGCGACCGGCATCGCGTGCCCGAGGAGGGTGATGCCGAAATAGGCGGTGCCCACGCTGACCAGGGCGGTCGCGATGGGCAGCAGGCTCGCGGCGAGCGAGCCGAAGGCGAGGAAGAGGACCAGGGCCGCGACGGCCACGCCCATGACCTCGGCGAGGTGCGCGGTGGGGGCCTCGGTGAGCTGGATGGCCCGGCCGCCCAACTCGACCTGGAGGCCACCGGCCTCGGTGGTGGGGTTCTTCGCCGCGTCGACGACCGCCCGGGCCTGGGCCTTGGGTACCGAGTCCGCCTGCCGGTCGAAGGTCACCACGGCGTAGGCGGTGCGTCCGTCGGGGCTGATCCGCGCGGCGCTCTCGGGGCCGGGGCCGTAGGGTCCGGCGACCGATCCGACGCCGGGGAGCCCGGCGACGGCGTCCAGTGCCCGGGTCATCCGCTGCTCGATGTCCGGGGTGCGCACGCTCTGCCGGTCCGGGGCCCGCCACACGATGGTGTCGGTGTCCCCGCCCTGGCCGTGGAAGCCCTCGCGCAGCAGGGCGTTCGCCCGGCCGGACTCGGTGCCGGGAACCTCGTAGTCGTTGGAGAACGCCGATCCCGCGGTCACGGCGGCCGCCGCGGTCCCACCGAGTGCGAGCAGCCAGATCAGGACGGCGAGGAGGCGGTGGCGCATGCACCAGCGTGCGATTACAGCCAACGGACGTGCTCCCTGGTGGTTCGGATCTTTACCGGGGCAGCCCGTCGCAAAGAACGCATGAACGCGTGAAGGCCCGGCCGAGGACCCGGGGGATCACCCCGGGAGGGTTCGGCGCAGATGGTCTACACCCGCCACGATCTCAGCGTTTCGTGATCGTTGGCCCCTTTCGTGTGCATCGTCACAGCGCGGAGCGGCCCGCGGGCGCGGCCTCCGGCTGCACTTCGGGCTCGTCCACCCGGTAGCCCGGGATCGAGGGCCATCGGACGGTGAGGACCACGGCGTCCTCCTCCGCGTACCAGGAGTGGTCCACGCCGCGGCCCCAGAGCACGTAGTCCCCCTGCTCGGCGAGGACGACGGTGCGCCCCGGGAACTCCAGCCGGAACCGTCCGCTGATCAGCACCAGCAGTGCGGTGCGCCGCTCTGCGGTCGCCCACCGCTCCCGCTCGTCGCCCTTCGGGTGGACACCCCATTTGATCTCCACGTCCTCGCTGTGACGGGGGTCGGAGGGGTCCTTGAAGTGGCCGAGGAGCCAGCCGCGGTCGGCGGCGGCATCGGGCGTGGCCTTACCGGTGTAGATGGTGGAGTCGTGGTTCACGGGGGTGAGGCTAATGCAGTTGTGGTGCGGGCCCGGCACTGGTGATCTGGGGCGATGACGATCGATCTTGATGAACTGATGAAGGTGCGCGCCCGGTTCGACGCCGAGGTCCGCGAGGGTGCGCAGGCGGACGCCCCGCACGCGGGCGTGGAGCGGGCGGGGGCCGTCGTACGGCACACCGTGCCCGGGCTCGGCTGGAACGGCGTGCTCTGGTCGGACCTCGACGAGGAGACGGCGGACGCGGAGATCGCGGCGCAGGTCGCGTTCTTCCGGGGCCGCGGCTGTCCGGAGTTCGAGTGGAAGCTGTACGACTACGACCGCCCGGCGGACCTCGGGGACCGGCTGAGGGCGGCGGGCTTCGTGCCGGAGCCGCCCGAGACCCTGATGGTGGGCCTCACCTCCGAGCTCGCGAAGCTGCCGGTGGAGCCTCCGGAGGGGATCGCGCTGCGGGTGGTGACCGACGAGGCCGGCGTCGATCTGATGATGGAGGTCCACGCGGGCGCCTTCGGGACGGAGCGGCCCCGGATCCGGGAGCAGTTGCTCAGCCGGCTGCGCGAGGAGCCGCAGACCATCGCCGCGGTGCTCGCGATGGCGGGCGACACCCCGGTGAGCGCGGCCCGGATGGAGATGCGGCCGGGCGCCGCCTTCGCGGGTCTGTGGGGCGGCGGCACGCTGCCGCAGTGGCGCGGCCGGGGCATCTACCGCCTGCTGGTCGCCCATCGCGCCCGCCTGGCCGCGGAGCTCGGCATCCCCTACCTGCAGGTGGACGCCTCGGACGACAGCCGCCCGATCCTGGAGCGGCTGGGCTTCGGCGTCCTGGGCGTGACCGTGCCGTACATGTGGACGGACCCCTCCCGGCGCCCGTCCTGAGAGGAACGCCGCGCGCCCGACGCCGCGGCCGGGCCGGTCAGCCGGTCAGCCGGTCAGCCGGTCAGCCGGTCAGCCGGTCGACGGGAGGATCAGGCAGGTGGTCGTGGCGTGGGCGATCAGCTTGCCGCGGTCGTCCGTGACCTTGCCCTCGGCCGTCGCCGTGCGGCGGCCGGCGTGGATGACGGTGCCCTCGGCGGTGAGGGTCCGTCCGTCGGTCTGCGCCGCCCGGATGTAGTTCACCTTGAGTTCGAGGGTGGTGTAGCCGACACCGGCCGGGAGGGTCGTGTGCACGGCGCAGCCCATCGCGGAGTCGAGCAGGGTCGCCGCGATGCCGCCGTGGACGGTGCCCAGCGGGTTGGCGAAGTCCGGCCGGGTGTCCAGCGAGACGACGATGCGGCCGAGTTCCACCTCGTCGAAGCGCATGCCGAGCAGCCTGCCGATGGAGGGGATGTCGGCGGGCCGTTCCGTCTGCACCCAACGCATCAGTTCGAGGCCGGACATGGCGGCGAGTTCTACGGTCGACACGGGGTCTCCTTGATCGGGTCGCTCGGGCGGTCGCAGGCCGGAAAGAACCTCTACCCAGCGGTAACTTATGGTGGCCGCCGAGGAACGGCAAGGGGTTCCCCCACCCGGGAGCACCCGGCAGGATCACCCCATGGAACGCATCAGCCCGCCCCTGACCGGCGACGAACGCGAGACCCTCCGGACCTTCCTCGACTACCACCGGGCCACCCTCGCCTGGAAGTGCGAGGACCTCACCGACGAGCAGCTGCGCCGCGCCTCGATGCCGCCGTCCACGCTGTCCCTGCTGGGGCTGGTCCGGCACATGGCCGAGGTCGAAAGGCACTGGTTCCGCCGCGTCCTCGACGGCCAGGACCTTCCCCATCTGTGGTCGGACACCCACGACTTCCAGGCCGCCTACGACGCCTCCGGCTCCACCCGCGCCGAGGCGTTCACCGCCTGGCAGGAGGAGGTCGCGCACGCCCGCCGCATCGAGGCGGCCGCCGCGTCGCTGGACGTGACGGGGTACGTGCCGAGCTGGAAGGAGGATGCCTCGCTGCGCCTGGTGATGCTCCACCTCATCCACGAGTACGCCCGCCACAACGGCCACGCCGACTTCCTCCGCGAGGGGATCGACGGCACCACCGGCGCCTGAGGGTCGCCGGCCCTCCCGGCACCCGGCCGCCCGACCGGTCGGCCGACCGCAGAAGGCAACGACACCAGCGGGTGCGTACGGCCCGGGGCTGCTCTAGCGTCGAACGGGGAGGGGATTTCCTGCCGAGCCGGTCCGGACCGGGGGCCCGGGCCCGGCGGCCGCACGGCGGCCGCGCGCACTCGGCTCTGTTCCCACGCGGATCCGGCACCACGCAGGTCCCGGGCCGCGCGACGATCCCGGAGAGCAGGTGCGTCCCATGCGCACGTCGACCCGTATCGCAGGTGTCCTCAGCGGCCTGGCCCTCGTACTCGGTGGCGCGGCCTTCACGGCCCCCGCCGCC
Source organism: Streptomyces sp. NPDC054932 (assembly GCF_053610205.1). NCBI lineage: Bacteria > Bacillati > Actinomycetota > Actinomycetes > Kitasatosporales > Streptomycetaceae > Streptomyces > Streptomyces sp. NPDC054932. The sequence continues at coordinate 42,267 of NZ_JBSGXU010000025.1, forward strand.
CACGCGGACGTCTCGGCCTGCATCAACCAGGTCGAGCGGGAGCTACAGGGCGGCGAAGCACCGGAATCCGTCCGCGCCGCGTGTTCCGCCGGATACTCCGGTGAGCACGAGCAGTGCGTCAGCGGGCTGACCAAGGGCGGTGTGACCAACGGGACCGCGGTGAGCGCCTGCAAGGTGTCCATCCAGTAGCCGGCCCGATCCCGACCGCATCTGCGGCCCGTCCCGCACCCCGAGGTGCCGGACGGGCCGACGGCCGGTCGGGCCGGACGGCCCCGGAGCCGGCCTCAGGCCCCCGGCCGCCAGTACCCCAGCGCGTTCACGCGATGCTTGGGCAGCGCGAGGTCCTTGCGCAGGTACCCCGTCAGGGCGCGCGTCGTCGCCGTGTCGCACGCCAGCCAGACGTACGCCGACTCCGGGTCCCCGGCCAGTGCGGGAAGTTCGGCCCGCACCCGGTCGGCCAGAGCCGTACCGTCCCGCCGCACCCGGCGGATGTCGTGTCGGCCCTGCTCCACCCGCATCGGCAGTTGCGCGTCCGAGTCGTGCTGCGTCTCGAACCAGATGGTCGCCGGGGTCTGCGGGTGCGCATCCAGCAGCGAGTTGATCGCCGGGAGGGACGCGGCGTCGCCGATGACGAGCAGACGCTCCGGGGCCGGCGCCGGAGCCGTGAATCCGGTCCCCTGGACCGTGGCCTCGATCGTGTCGCCCGGCTCGGCGCCGCGCGCCCAGGCGCTGGCGACCCCGTCGTGCAGGGCGAACTCGAAGCTGAAAGTGCCCGCTTCCGGATCCGGGTCCACCAGCGTGTACGCCCGCTGGTGGGGCTTGCCCGCGCCCTGGAACCAGACGCGCACCCACATCGTCGGGTGCAGTGACTCACCGGCTGCGGCCAGCAGCCCGCCGTCCGTGAAGCTCACGCGGCGGTAGTCCTCCGTAAGGTCTTCCGTCCCCGTCACCGTGAACGTGAAGTCCTTGCCCCGCATGAGCTTGAGGACCACGCCCTCCCAGCCCTTGCCGACAGCCATGTCCAACCCCTCCCCTGGCACCCCTATAGTTAGGTCAGCCTAACCTAAACGCACGTCGGGGAAGAGTGTGAGCACGTGAGCAGTGTCAGCAGCGAGAGCGGCGACGCGCAGTCGTACGGAGCGAGCCGGGGCGACGAGCCCCCTGTGGAGACCCCGGAATCCTACGGTGTCTACCGTGACCAGTGGGGCATCCCCCACCTGCGCGCCCTCGACGAGTTCCGCCTCGTCCACGCCCAGGGCCGCGTCACCGCCTTCGACCGCGCCTGGCAGCTGGAGGTCGAGCGGCACCGGGCCGAGGGCTCCAGCGCCTCCTTCCTCGGCGCGGACGCCGTCACCTGGGACCTCTTCGCCCGCCGGTCCCGGCTGGCCGACACGGCCCGCCGCTGCTACGAGGCCATGGAGGCCGACGACCCGGCCACCGCCGCCTGGGTCCGCGCGTACGTGGACGGCGTCAACGACGGGCTCGCCGCCGGCGCCGCCCGCGACGAACGCTTCGCGCGCACCGGCCTCGTCCCCACCCCCTGGGAGCCGTGGGTACCGCTCGCCATCTGGATCGCCACGCACATCCTGTTCGCCGGCTTCGCCACCAAGCTGTGGCGCGAGCGCGTCGCCCGCGCCCTCGGCGACGAGGCGGTCACCCTCTTCGCCACCGACGGTCCCGGCACCGCCGGCAGCAACGGCTGGCTGGTGCCGGGAGACCGCACCGCCTCCGGCTCGGCGATCATCGCGGGCGACCCGCACCGGTTCATCGAGGACCCGGGCGTCTACCAGCAGATACGTCTCTCCTGCCCGGACTACGACGTCGTGGGCCTCGCCGTCCCCGGCGTCCCCGGCCTCGCCCACTTCGGTCACACCGGCAGCGCCGCCTGGGCGATCACCAACGCGATGTCCGACTACCAAGACCTGTACGTCGAGCAGTTGCGCCGAGGCGACGACGGCGTCGTCGAGGCCCTCGGCGCGGACGGCGTCTGGGAGCCCGTCGCCCGCCACACCGAGACCATCACCGTGTCCGGCGGCGACGACGTCGAGGTGGAGATCCTGGAGACCCCCCGCGGCCCCGTGATCATCCACGCGGACGGCGACCTCGGGGCCGACCCCGACGCGGACGCCCACGCCGACGGCAGCGCCCAGACCCTCTCCCTGCGCTACCCGCCCCGGGTCCGCCGCGACCTCGGCTTCGCCGCCCTCCCCGCGCTGCTGCGCGCCCGCACCGTCGCCGACATCGACCGCGCCTTCGACGGCTGGGCCGAGCCGGTCAACGTGGTCCACGCCGCCGACTCCGCGGGCGGCCTGCTGCACCGCGTCGCGGGCGCCGTACCGCTGCGCCACCGGACCAACCGGCTGCGCCCGGTGCCCGCCTGGGACCCGCAGCACGCCTGGCAGGGCTGGGCCCCGACCCCCGCCGAGCCGGTACAGGGCTTCGCCGTCATGGCGAACGCGCGCGGGATCGCCTCCCCGCTCGGCGTGGAGTTCGCGCCCCCGCACCGCGCCAACCGCATCCGCGAGCTGCTCAGCGGCTCCGCGGACTGGTCCCCGAAGGCGATGGCCGACGTACACCGGGACACCTACCTGGCCTCGGCCGCGCCCCTGCTCGCCCTGCTGCCCGGCTTCGAGGACCTGACCCCGGCGGCGCAGGCACTGCGCACCCGACTGCTCGCCTGGGACCGGCACATGGCGGCCGACAGCACCGACGCCACCGTCTTCTCGGCCTTCCGCAGCGCGACCGTACGCCGCTTCGCGGCCGACCCCGTCTTCGAGGGCCTGTGGGGGACGCCCCCCGGCCCGGAGGTGTTCCACCCCTGGCTGTACCTGGTCCCCAAGATCGGCTACGCCCTCGAAGGCCTGCTCACCACCTCCCTCGTCCCCGGACTGGACCGTGCGGCGCACGTCCGGGCCGCCCTCGAGGAGACGGCCGCGGCCGGCGCCCCCGACACCCCCTGGGAGCAGGTGCACCGCCTCACCCCCTGGCAGGCCGTGCCCGACCTGGAGCCCGCGCAGTGGCCCGGCCTCGGCGGCGACCACGACTGCGTGAACGCCACCTCCACCGTTCCCGGCTTCACCGACCTCACCGCCCGCGCCTCGGCGGCCCGTTACGTGTGGGACCTCGCGCGCCGCGAGGACAGCCTCTGGGCGGTCCCGCTCGGCGCGGACGGCGTCACCGGCTCACCCCACCACCTCGACCAGCTGCCCCTGTGGGCACAGTGCGAACTCGTCCCCGTCGTCACCGACTGGACCCGCCTCACCAAGGAATCGATATGACCTCCACCCTCTCCGCGAGACAGCCCGTGCACACCCAGGTCGTCGAGGGCTTCGGCACCGTCACCATCACCCCCGTCGACCCCGCCGCCGACTCCGCGCTGATCCACAGCTGGGTCACCCAGGAGCGCGCCCGCTTCTGGGGCATGGGCGAGGCCAGCCGCGAACTGGTCCAGGAGATCTACGAGGACGTCGACCGCCGCACCACCCACCACGCCTTCATGGTCAGCCGCGACGGTGAGCAGGTCGCGCTGTTCCAGACGTACGACTGCGCCGAGGACCGGGTCAGCGAGTGCTACGAGGTCCAGCCCGGGGACGTCGGCGTGCACCTGCTGATCGGCCCGGCCGGCGGTGCGGCCGAGCACGGCTTCACCGGGGCCCTGATGACCGCCTTCATCGGGTTCGTGTTCTCCGACGGCGCCGCGCGCCGCGTGGTCGTCGAACCGGACGCCCGCAACACCAAGGCCATCGCCCGTATGGAGCGGACCGGCTTCGTGCTCGGACCGGAGGTCGTCCTCCCGGAGATCGACCTGCCCGAGGTCTACCTCCCGGCGAAGCCGGCCCGGCTGGCCTTCTTCAGCGCTCCGGGAGCCGCTTCGGCAACCGGCTGACCGGAGCCGCCCCTTCGACCGGGCGTCCGGCGAACGGAACGCGCCCACCGGGCGGTTCCGCGAGCCGGGCGCCCGGCGGCATGTCCGGGCCCCGGCGTGTGGCCGCCGACCCGTTGCCCCGCCGACCCGTCGGCCCGTGGACGAACGGGTGAACGGGTGAACCCCATGGGGATTCCCGATTCCGATTGACCTCGCGCGTCTTGCCCCGGGAAGCTGATGACCTCTCAAAGCACCTTGAGGTGGGGGACATTGACCAGTCAGAACCTGCACATCGGTCCGGATTCGGCAGCCGACCGGTACCGTCTACTCCGCTCCATCGGGCGCGGCGGGGAGGCCGTGCTCTATCTCGCCGAGATCGAACTCGCCGGCGGATCCGAACCCGTGGTCGTCAAGGTGCTCGACTCCAAGACGACCATCACCCCGGACATCTTCGACCGGATCAGCCAGAAGTGGAACGAGCAGGCCGAGCTGTTGCGGTTCGTCCACCGGCCCGGTGTCGTCGGCGTGCGCGAGCACTTCGAGGGACCGCCGATCCACCGGCCCGGGGAGTCCTCGACCCTGACCGGGCGGGCGCTCGTCCTCGTCATGAACCACGTCGACGGGCTCGACCTGCGGGACTGGCGGGCCGAGCGGACGCTGGCCACCGCCGCCGAGCGGCGCGAGGTGATGCGCACGCTGGAACAGCTGGCCGACGTGCTGGACTGGCTGCACTCGGGGAAGGCCACCCCGTCCGGGCGCCAGGTCGTGCACGGGGACCTCTCCCCCGGCAATGTGATGGTCGACGCGCACGGGCAGGCCACCCTGGTGGACTTCGGCCTCAGCAAGCTGACCGCCGACCACCAGACGGCCGAGGTCTGGTTCACCCCGGGCTACGCGGCGCCCGAGGTCTTCGACGGCAAGCGGACACCGGGCACGGACCGGTACGCCTTCGGGGCGATCGCGTACTTCCTGCTGAGCGGGCAGTCCCCGCCCGCCACGCCGGAGCAGCTCGCGCAGGCGCTGACCGCGCTGCCGCAGATCGCCGTGCTGGACGCCGAGCAGCGGGCGCGGATCGCCTCCATCCACGCGGCCGATCCGGGGAAGCGGCCGGTGAACCTGGCCGGCTGGATGAAGGACGTCCGCCACGCCGTGGTGTCCACGACCACCGCGACCTCGCAGCAGGCCGTCCAGGAGGCGCCGCCGCGGCCTGCCGCCCCACCGCCGCCGGTGGTCCCGCCGCAGCCCGCGACCGCGCCGCCCGCGTACACCCCGACCGCGCAGCCGGACCAGCCCGTGCAGCCGGAACCGGCCGCCGTGCCGCAGCCGGAGCCCGCGCCCGTCCCCGCCCCCGCCCCCGCCCCGCATCCGGAGGCGGTGCCCGCCGGGTACGGGCCGACGTACAACCTGAACCCGGCGGGCACCGCCCCGGAACCGGCGCCGGCACGCCCGAAGAAGCGGCGGACCGGCCTGGTCCTGGGCTCGGTGGCCGCCGTGCTGGTGCTGGCCGGCCTCGCGGTGGTCGGCGTACAGCTGCTGAAGGACAAGGATCAGGGAGCCGGCCGGGCCGGGGGCGACAAGCCGGCCGCGGCGACCAGCTCCGGCGGCTCCGCCCAGCCGTCCGCGTCCGGGTCCGCCGCCCCGTCCCCGAGCGCGTCGGCGAGCGGGGGCGAAACGGCCCTGACCCAGCCCACCGGCACGGCGTCCAGGCCTCCGGGGGGCGTGGCTCCGGGCGTCAACGCCGCCGATCTCACCGTCATGAACCCCGTATCGGGACTCGGTGAATTCGCGGTCGGGGCGGCGAAGATCAACACCAAGCAGTACGGCGCCGCGTTCATCGCCGACCTCGGCTGCAACGGTGACGCGATCACGGAGTTCGACCTCAACCGCGAGTGGAAGTACCTGGACTTCACCGCGGGGATCGACGACGGGTCCTCCCACGAGAAGGGCCGGGTCACCGTCTCCCTCGACGGCCAGCCCGCCGCGTTCTCGGAGCTCGTCACCCTCGGCAGTCCCATCACCAAGAGGGTGGACGTGAACGGCGCCCTGCGCCTGCGCCTCAAGGTGGAAGCGGGGTGCGACATCGGCAAGGTGGTCATCGCCGGCCCACAGCTGACGCGCTGACGCAGCGGCGGGCTCCCGGCCGACTCCCGGGGGGCGGGCCTGCCCGGTGTCCCGCGGCGCCGGCCCGCGGGCTCACTCCTGACGAGCTCGCGAGCGCGCCGGGCGTCGTCGAGCGGTTCTTCGGGCTCTCGCTGCCGGAGGAGCCGAAGGAGCCCATCGTGCTCGGCACCCTGCCGGCCGTCGTGCCGGAATCGGGATTCCCGAAGCCGGCCCGGGCCTGATCCGGTCTCAGCCCACGCCGAGATCGGCACGCATGGCCGCCCGCATCACCCGCAGCGGGTCCCAGATCGCCTGCTGTGCCTCCACCGCCGCCGCCATCGACTCCCCCGGGGCCGGCATGCCCCGCTCCAGGCGCTTGACCTGCCCGTAGACCGCGGTCAGGGCGTGGTGCACCAGTGTCGCGGGCGCGAGGACCTGATCGGGGGCGACCATCTGCGCCTCCGAGTAGCGGTCACGGAAGGCGTTCTTCGCTGCGTCGAGCGCGGCCCGGTCCGCGTCCTCGACCTCGCGTTCCCGCAGGGCGTGCAGGTGCACGTTGAGTGCGGTGGTGAACTGCCGGGCGTCCCTGTTGAGGTCCGCATAGCACGTGCGCCGCAGCGCCCGGTTCTCGCGCAGCTCGTCGTGGGCGCGCACGAGCTCGATCTCGCGGCGCTTCGCGCGCTCCGCACCCCGCTGGGTGAGCAGCGCGCCGCCCAGTGTTCCCGCGACACCCGCCACCGCGATGACCATCGCACCGATCTCCACCGGTCCGCCCCCTGGCTTCCGTCGACCGCGAGCCCTTCGCCCGCGATCACCCCACACAGTCTGCACGCAGAACGGCCCCGCACCGAGAGTTCCGGTGCGGGGCCGCCGTGCGTGCGGAGGGTCTACTCGGAGACGCCCAGGCGCTCCAGGATGAGCTCCTTGACGCGCGCCGCGTCGGCCTGGCCGCGGGTGGTCTTCATGACCGCTCCGACCAGGGCGCCGACGGCGGCGATCTTGCCGCCGCGGATCTTGTCCGCGATGGCCGCGTTGCCCGCGATGGCCTCGTCCACGGCCGCGCCGAGCGCGCCCTCGTCCGAGACGACCTTCAGGCCGCGCTTCTCGACGACCTCGTCCGGGGAGCCCTCACCGGCGAGGACGCCTTCGAGGACCTTGCGGGCCAGCTTGTCGTTGAGCGAACCGTCGGCGACCAGGGCCGCGACCCGGGCCACCTGCACCGGAGTGATCGGCAGCTCGTCGACGACGACGCCCTGCTCGTTGGCGTTGCGGGCCAGCTCGCCCATCCACCACTTGCGCGCGGCGGTCGAATCGGCGCCCGCCTCGATCGTGGCGACGATGGAGTCCACCGCGCCCGCGTTGAGGATCGACTGCATGTCGTGCTCGGTGACGTCCCACTCCTCGCGGAGCCGGTTGCGGCGCACGCGCGGCATCTCGGGCAGACCGCCGCGCAGCTCCTCGACCCAGTCGCGGGCCGGGGCGACGGGGACCAGGTCGGGCTCCGGGAAGTACCGGTAGTCCTCGGCGTTGTCCTTGATGCGGCCGGCCGTGGTGGAGCCGTCCTCCTCGTGGAAGTGCCGGGTCTCCTGCACGATCGAGCCGCCGGAGGAGAGCACCGCCGCGTGGCGCTGGATCTCGAAGCGGGCCGCGCGCTCCACGGAACGCAGGGAGTTGACGTTCTTGGTCTCCGAGCGGGTACCGAACTCGGACTCGGGGGTCGGGCGCAGCGACAGGTTCACGTCGCAGCGCATCTGGCCCTTGTCCATGCGGGCCTCGGAGACGCCGAGCGCCTTGATGACCTCGCGCAGCTCGGCGACGTACGCCTTGGCGACCTCGGGGGCCCGCTCGCCCGCGCCCTCGATGGGCTTGGTGACGATCTCGATGAGCGGGATGCCGGCGCGGTTGTAGTCCAGCAGGGAGTGGGACGCGCCGTGGATACGGCCGGTGGCGCCGCCGACGTGCAGCGACTTTCCGGTGTCCTCCTCCATGTGGGCGCGCTCGATCTCCACGCGGAAGATCTCGCCGTCCTCCAGCTGGACGTCCAGGAAGCCGTTGAAGGCGATGGGCTCGTCGTACTGGGAGGTCTGGAAGTTCTTCGGCATGTCCGGATAGAAGTAGTTCTTCCGGGCGAAGCGGCACCACTCGGCGATCTCGCAGTTCAGCGCGAGGCCGATCTTGATGGCCGACTCGACGCCGATCGCGTTGACGACCGGCAGGGAGCCGGGCAGACCGAGGCAGGTGGGGCAGGTCTGCGAGTTGGGCTCGGCGCCCAGCTCGGTGGAACAGCCGCAGAACATCTTGGTCTTGGTGCCGAGCTCGACATGGACCTCGAGGCCCATGACGGGGTCGTACGACGCGAGGGCGTCCTCGTACGACAGCAGTTCGGTGAAGGTGGTCACGGTGAAACTTTCCCTCTCAGCCCAGCAGGACGTCGTCGTCGCCCAGGCGCTTCAGCTCGCGGTACAGGATCGCGAGGCCGGTGACGATGGCGGCGGCGGACACGGCGGCGTCGACCAGCTTCAGCACGTCGTTCTCGCTGCGGGCCTTCTTGACCTGCTTGATCACGCTGATCGCGCCGAAGGCGGTGGTGCCGATCGACAGGTAGGTGCCGGTCTTGGACTTCTTGAAGCCCTTGGCCTTGGACAGTGCACTGGTGCTCACAGCGACGGTGCCTCCTCAAGCAGCGGGTGACCCCAGCGTGCGACGAAGGCGGCCTCGACGGCCGCGCCGACCTTGTACAGCCGGTCGTCCTTCATCGCCGGGGCGATGATCTGCAGCCCGACCGGGAGACCGTCCTCCGGTGCCAGGCCGCAGGGGAGCGACATGGCGGAGTTGCCGGCCAGGTTGGTCGGGATGGTGCACAGGTCCGCGAGGTACATCGCCAGCGGGTCGTCGGTGCGCTCACCGATCGGGAAGGCGGTGGTCGGGGTCGTCGGGGAGACGATCACGTCGACCTGCTCGAAGGACTTCTCGAAGTCCTTGGTGATGAGCGTGCGGACCTTCTGGGCGGAGCCGTAGTACGCGTCGTAGTAGCCGGAGCTGAGCGCGTACGTGCCGAGGATGATGCGGCGCTTGACCTCGTCGCCGAAGCCGGCTTCGCGGGTCAGGGCGGTGACGTCCTCGGCGGACTTGGTGCCGTCGTCGCCGACGCGCAGGCCGTAGCGCATGGCGTCGAAGCGGGCCAGGTTGGAGGAGCACTCGGACGGCGCGATCAGGTAGTACGCGGCCATCGCGAGGTCGAAGGACGGGCAGTCCAGCTCGACGATCTCGGCGCCGAGCTCCTTGAGGAGCTCCACCGACTCGTTGAAGCGCTGGACGACTCCGGCCTGGTAGCCCTCACCGGCGAACTGCTTGACCACACCGACGCGCATGCCGGCGACCGAGCCGTTGCGGGCGGCCTCGACGACCGGCGGGACCGGGGCGTCGATGGAGGTGGAGTCGAGCGGGTCGTGCCCGGCGATCACCTCGTGCAGGAGGGCTGCGTCCAGGACCGTACGGGCGCAGGGCCCGCCCTGGTCGAGGGAGGAGGAGAAGGCGACCATGCCGTAGCGGGAGACACCGCCGTACGTGGGCTTCACGCCGACCGTGCCGGTGACGGCGGCGGGCTGGCGGATGGAGCCGCCGGTGTCCGTGCCGATGGCGAGGGGGGCCTGGAAGGCGGCGAGGGCCGCCGCGGAGCCGCCGCCGGAGCCGCCGGGGATCCGGGTGAGGTCCCACGGGTTGCCGGTGGGACCGTAGGCGCTGTTCTCGGTGGAGGACCCCATGGCGAACTCGTCCATGTTGGTCTTGCCGAGGATGACGACGTCGGCTTCCTTCAGCTTGCGCGTCAGGGTGGCGTCGTAGGGCGGGATCCAGCCTTCGAGGATCTTCGAACCGACGGTCGTCGGGATCCCGACGGTGGTGAAGATGTCCTTGAGGGCGAGGGGCACGCCGGCCAGCGGGCCGAGCTTCTCGCCGGCCGCGCGCTTGGCGTCGACGGCGCGGGCCTGGGCGAGTGCGCCCTCACGGTCCACGTGCAGGAAGGCGTTGACCTTCTCGTCGGTGGCGTCGATGCGGGCCAGGTGGGCCTCGGTCACCTCGACGGCCGTGAGCTCGCCGGAGGCGATCTTCTCGGCGGTCTCGGCGGCCGTGAGCTTGATGATGTCGACCATGGTTGTTAGTCCTCCCCCAGGATCTGCGGCACCTTGAAACGCTGCTGCTCCTGGGCGGGAGCACCGGAGAGCGCCTGCTCGGGGGTGAGCGACGGACGGACCTCGTCCGCGCGCATGACGTTCGTCAGCGGCAGCGGGTGGGAGGTCGGCGGGACGTCTTGGTCGGCGACCTCGGAAACGCGGGCGACCGCGCCGATGATGTCGCCGAGCTGTCCGGCGAAGTGATCCAGCTCGTTGCTGGACAGCTCAAGGCGCGCCAGCCGAGCGAGGTGGACGACCTCCTCGCGCGTAATGCCAGGCATGCAGCGATCCTCTGGGGGTGGGTGGATGTGTAGTTTCGGTCCCAATCCTATGGGGCCGGGCGCTCGGCCTGCTAAACGGTTTGCGCCGATGCCGGGGCGGGGCCGCTGCGCGGAGCCTCCCGGGCTCCGCCCGGACCCGCGCGTCAAACGCCGGCAGGGCTGGATGGTGCCGGCGTCGGCCGCATCCAGCCCCGCCGGCGTTCGAGGCGCGGGGGTCCGGGGGCGGGGGCCCCGGCAGCGGCGCCGCGCCCGGCCGGGCCGACGGCGGTCAGACCGCGTCGGCCTCGGCGGCGGCCAGTTCCGCCGTGATGTCCGCCGGACGGCGCCAGCCGCGCTCGCCGCGGGCCAGCAGCCAGGCGGTGGCCTCCTGGGGCGGCATGGCGGCGGCGACCAGCCAGCCCTGGACGGCGTCGCAGCCCAGGTCCCGCAGCCGCTCCCACGTCTCGTCGTCCTCGACGCCCTCCGCCACGACCAGCAGGCCCAGCGAGTGCGCCAGGTCCACCGTGCAGCGGACGATCTCCGCGTCCTGCGTGTCGACCGCCAGCCGGCCGACGAAGGACCGGTCGATCTTGAGCTCGCTGACCGGCAGGCGGCGCAGGTGGACGAGCGAGGAGTAGCCGGTGCCGAAGTCGTCCAGGGACATCTTCACGCCGTGACCGGTGAGCCCGGCCATGGTGTCCGCCGCCCGCTGGGGGTCCTCCAGCAGGACGTGTTCCGTTATCTCCAGCTGCAGCCCGCTCGCCGGGACCCCGTGGCGGGCCAGTCGCGCGGCGACCGCGCCCGCGAAGCCCGGGGTGTGGACGTCGCGCGGTGAGACGTTGACGGCCACCGGGACCTTGAGGCCCTGGGCCCGCCACCGCGCCACCTGGGCCAGGGCCGTCTCGAGCACGTACTCCGTCAGGTGCGGCATCAGCCCGGAGGTCTCGGCGATCGCGATGAACTCGTCCGGGGACACCCGTCCGCGTTCCGGGTGCACCCACCGTACGAGGGCTTCGAGCCCGGCCACCTGGCCGTCGAAGCGGACCTTCGGCTGGTAGTGGAGCTCCACTTCCCCGGCGTCCAGGGCCCTGCGGAGGTCACCGAGGAGGCCCAGGCGGTCGGGGGTGTTGCTGTCCCGCTTGGACTCGTAGACCTCCACGCCCGTACGGTCGCGCTTCGCCTGGTACATCGCCACATCCGCGCGCCTCAGCAGCCCCTCCGCGTCGAGCGCGTGGTCGGGGAAGACGGCGAGGCCGGCGCTGGCCTCCAGGACGAGCGTGAGGCCGTCCAGGTCGAGGGGGGAGCTGAGCTCGGCGACCAGGTGGCGGGCGATGCGCTGGGCGCTGGTGGTGGAGTCGGCGAAGGGGAGCAGGACGGCGAACTCGTCGCCGCCGAGCCGGGCCGCCTCGGCGTCCTCGGGCAGGGCCTGGCGCAGCCGCTCGGCGATCTGGAGCAGCAGCCGGTCGCCCGCCAGGTGTCCGAGGGTGTCGTTGACCGCCCGGAAGCGGTCCAGGTCGATCAGCACCAGGGCCGCCCGGGTGCCCGAGCGTTCGGCCTCGTCCAGGGCGGACCAGGCCCGCTCCAGCAGCCACTGCCGGTTGGGCAGTCCGGTGAGCGGGTCCCGCAGCTGTTCCTCGGCGCGTGCCCGGGCGATCCACAGGGTGGAGTCCAGCGCGATCAGCGGTACGGCGAACAGCGGGAGCAGCACCGGCTGGCTGACGGCGACGACGCAGATCAGGGGGGCGATGCCGAGCAGCGCGACGGCCACTAAGGCCTGCCGGAGCAGGGCGGTGCGGGCGACGGTGGGCAGGCCGCCGCCGCGCGGGGCCAGGGCGATCCAGAGCAGGACGCGGGTGGCGAGGAGGTAGGCGACGGCGACGAGGACGATCTCGGGGACGGCCTCCAGCCCCCAGGTGGTGGGCAGCCAGGGGGTTTCGACGGAGGGCACCTCGCCGAAGGCGGCGAGGACGACGGCCCCGGCGCCGATGCCGAGGATGTCCACGGAGCCGTGCAGCAGGCCCTGCCGCCAGCGGTGCCGTCGCGCGGCCCCGACCAGCGAGACCACCGCCAGCGAGACCAGTCCGGCGGGGACCCATCCGTAGAGGATGAGCACGCCGAGGGTGAGCGCGGCGCCCGATCCGGTGCCGCCCCACCAGCGGTCGCGGCCGAGGGCGACGAGGTGGCCGACGATGATGCCGGTGAGGAGGGCCAGCGCCCAGCCGACCGGCCCGCCGGGAAAGAGCGCATGACGACCGCTCAGCGCGGTCACGATGCCGGTGGTGAGCGCCGCGACGGCGAGGCCCACGACGAGGAAGGGCAGCACGCCGCGCCGCTCCTGCCCGCCCGCACCGGTGTCGATCGGTCGGGTCTCGGGCGTCCTGGCACCCAGGACACCGAGTCTGCCCGTCCTGCCCGCCCGCATGGACGGGAGTCCCCCGCCGGATTCAGGTGACGGGTCGGCGCTTTCGGTGGGTTTCATGCCCGTACCTCTCACAGCCGGCGATGCCGATGTCACGCGATGGCCCCGATGTCATGCCACCACGGCCGAAATCGCATCCTGCAGCCGTGCACGACAGGCGCACCCCTCAACAGTAGGACGCGCGAGGCTCCCAGGGGCAGCGGTCGGCAGTGGTTGCCCGAATGCGACCCAGCCATCCTCATCAGTACGGTATCCGCCGAACGGGTGAGTTTGGACCGGGCCCCCCTGTCACCCATCCGATGATCCGACAGCTCACCGCCCTGCGACCAGCCTTGTACCGGCCGTTTACCACCGTTCGCCGCGCCTGGCGTGCGCCCGCCCGTACGGCCGCACGCCACGCATCCGTTCGCCTTCGCTACTCCCCCTCGGCGATTCCCCTCTTCGTGCTACTCCCCTTCGCCCTCGCCGTCCACCGCGAGCGCGGCCTCGCGCGCCGCGTCCGGGCCCTGCTCCAGCAGCACCGCGAATCCGGCGTCGTCGAGGATGGAGAGCTTCAGCTGTACGGCCTTGTCGTACTTCGAGCCGGGGTTGTCGCCGACCACGACGAAGGAGGTCTTCTTCGACACGGATCCGGTGACCTTGGCGCCGCGGCTCTGCAGCGCCTCCTTGGCGCCGTCCCGCGTGTGGCTCTGCAAAGTGCCGGTGACGACGACGGTCAGCCCCTCCAGCGGCCGCGGCCCCTCGTCCTCGGCGGAACCTTCCTCCTCCATCCGGACCCCGGCCTCCCGCCACTTGCGCAGGATCTCCTGGTGCCAGTCGACGGCGAACCACTCCTTGAGGGAGGCCGCGATGATCGCGCCGACCCCCTCGGTCGCGGTCAGCTCCTCCTCGGTGGCCTGCTCGATGCGCTCGATCGACCGGAACTCACGGGCGAGGGCCTCCGCCGCGACCGGTCCGACATGACGGATCGACAGGCCGTTGATGATGCGGGCGAGCGGGCGGTCCTTGGCGGCCGCGATGTTCTCCAGCATGGACAGGGCGTTCTTCTTCGGCTCGCCCTTCTGGTTGGCGAAGACCGTGACGATCTTCTCCTCGCCCGTCTTCGGGTCCCGCTTGGGCAGCCCGCTGTCCGGGTCCAGGACGTACGCCTTGATGGGCAGCAGCTGCTCGATGGTCAGGCCGAAGAGGTCACCCTCGTCGAGCAGCGGCGGCCGGGCCGGCTCCAGCGGGCCGGTCAGCGCGGCCGCCGCCACCATGCCGAAGTTCTCGATGTCCAGGGACTGCCGGCCGCCCAGGTAGAAGAGCCGCTCGCGCAACTGGGCCGGGCAGGTCTGGGCATTGGGGCACCGGACGTCGATGTCCCCCTCCTTCATCGGCCGCAGCTCCGTCCCGCACGCGGGGCAGACGGCCGGCATCACGAACTCCCGCTCGCTGCCGTCGCGCAGGTCCACCACGGGGCCGAGGATCTCGGGGATGACGTCGCCCGCCTTGCGCAGGACCACGGTGTCCCCGATGAGGACGCCCTTGGCCTTGACGACCTCCTGGTTGTGCAGGGTCGCGAACTCGACCTCGGAGCCCGCCACCTTCACCGGCTCCACCTGCGCGTACGGGGTCACTCGGCCGGTGCGGCCGACGCCGACCTTGATGTCGATCAGCTTGGTGTTGACCTCTTCCGGTGCGTACTTCCAGGCGATCGCCCAGCGCGGGGCGCGCGCGGTGGAGCCGAGCCGGCCCTGCAGGGCGATCTCGTCGAGCTTGACGACCACGCCGTCGATCTCGTGCTCCACCGAGTGACGGTTCGCGCCGAAGTCCGCGATGAACTCCCGGACCTCGGCGAGCGAGGCCACCACCTTGTTGTGCCGGGCGGTCGGCAGACCCCACTCGTGCAGCAGCTCGTACGCCTGCGACTGGCGCACGATCTCGAAGCCCTCACGGGCGCCGATGCCGTGCACGACCATGTGCAGCGGGCGGCTCGCCGTGACCTTGGGGTCCTTCTGCCGCAGCGAACCGGCCGCCGCGTTGCGCGGATTGGCGAAGGGCTTGCCCTCCGCCTCCACCAGCCGGGCGTTGAGCTCCTCGAACTTCTCCATGGGGAAGAAGACCTCGCCGCGGATCTCGACCAGGGCCGGGATCCGGTCGCCCCCCAGGCGGTCCGGGATCTCGGCGATGGTGCGGACGTTGGGCGTGATGTCCTCACCGGTGCGGCCGTCGCCGCGGGTGGCCGCCCGGGTGAGGCGGCCGTTCTCGTAGGTGAGGTTGACGGCGAGGCCGTCCACCTTGAGCTCGCACAAATAGTGGTAGTCCGAGGTGTTCACGTCCCGGGCCACCCGCTCGGCCCAGGCCGCCAGTTCCTCGTCGTCGAAGGCGTTGTCGAGGGAGAGCATGCGCTCGCGGTGCTCGACGGAGGCGAAGTCCGTCTCGTACGCCCCGGCCACCTTCTGGGTGGGCGAGTCGGGCGTGCGCAGCTCCGGGTACTGGTCCTCCAGTCCCTCCAGCGAGCGCAGCAGCTGGTCGAACTCGGCGTCGCTGACGACCGGCTGGTCGTTCACGTAGTACCGGAAGCGGTGCTCCTCGACCTGCTCGGCCAGCAGCGCGTGCTGATCGCGCACCGCCGCCGGTACTGCCGTCTCCTGCTGTTCGGCTGCCATGCCGTGTCCTCCCGTGGCCCGTCTCGACCGTCACTCAGGGTTGTCGGCGAGCGACCTCGCCGCCCTGACGCAATGCGCCTGCACCGCACGGGCGTAGGCGGGCGAAGCGCCCGCCAGACCGCACGACGGAGTGACCACGACGGACTCCGCCAGAGTCCCCGGGGCCAGCCCCAGCCTGCGCCAAAGCTTCCTGACACCCATGACGCTACCGCCCGGGTCCGACAACGGAGCGTCCGTGCCGGGCACCACTCCGGCGAAGAGTTTCGTGCCGCCTTCGACCGCCTCCCCGATGGCGTCGTCCTCGCGCTCGGTGAGCAGGGAGAAATCGAACGACACCCCCGTGGCACCGGCCCTGCGGAGCAGACCGAAGGGAACCTCGGGCGCGCAGGAGTGCACGACGACGTCCCCGTCGTGGACGGCGAACAGGTCGCGCAGCGCGCCCTCCACCACCTGCCGGTCGACGGCGCGGTAGGTGCGGTAGCCGCTCGCCGAGCGGACCCGGCCGAGCAGCACGGCCGTCAGGGACGGCTCGTCGAGCTGCAGCACGACGTCGGCGCCGGGTACCCGCTTGCGCACGTCGGCCAGGTGCTCGCGCAGGCCCTCGGCCAGCGATCCGGCCAGGTCCCGGCAGGCCCCCGGGTCCTGGAGCATGGCCTCGCCGCCGTGCAGTTCCAGGGCGGCGGCCAGCGTCCAGGGTCCGACGGCCTGGACCTTGAGCTTCCCGGTGTAGCCCTGGGTGAACTCCTCCAGCGCGTCGAGGTCCTCGCCCAGCCAGGACCGGGCCCGCTTGGAGTCCCGTCCCGGGCGGTCGCTGATCCGCCAGCCGCTGGGCTCGACGTGGGCGTACATGTCGACGAGCAGCCCGAGGGAGCGGCCGATCATGTCGGCGCCGGGCCCCCGGGCGGGCAGCTCGGCGAGGTAGGGGAACTCCTCGAAGGACCCGGTGACGGTCTTCGCTGCCTCGCGGGCGTCGCCGCCGGGCAGCGATCCGACGCCGGTGGCGCCCGCGCTCATCGGCCCGGCCGGACGCTCAGGTCGTTGACCTCGGCGTCGCGGGGCAGGTCGACGGCCATGATGATCGTGGTCGCCACGGACTCGGCGTCGATCCAGGCGGCCGGGTCGTACTCCTTGCCCTCCTGGGAGTGCACCTTGGCCTGCATGGGGCTGGCGGTGCGGCCCGGGTAGACGGAGGTGACGCGGATGCCGTGGGGCTTCTCCTCGGCGCGCAGCGAGTCGGCGAGGGCCTTGAGCCCGTGCTTGGAGGCGGCGTACGCGCTCCAGTCGGCGTGGGCGGTCAGGCCGGCGCCGGAGTTCACGAAGACGACGGTGGCCCCGGAGGCCCGCAGGGTGGGCAGCAGCAGCCGGGTGACCTCGGCGGGGGCGATCAGGTTCACGTTGAGCTGCTGGTGCCAGGTCTTGGGCCGGAGCTCACCCACCGGTCCGAGGTCGACGATCCCGGCGATGTGCAGCAGGGAGTCGATGCGCTCGGGGATCGCCTGCTTGGAGAACGCCCACGAGAGCCGGTCGGGGTCGGCGAGGTCCCCCACGAGGACCCGGGAGCCGGGGTAGCGCTCGACGAGCTGCTTGCCCCGGGCGGCGTCCCGGGCGAGGAGGACGAGGTCGTCGCCACGGGCGTGCAGGCGGGTCGCGACGGCGGCGCCGATGCCGGATCCGGCACCGGTGATCAAGTGAGTAGCCATGACGCCCATGCTCGCACCCCCCGGGCACGTCGGGGGCCCGAGGTCAGGAGCCGATGGCCGACGCGTACGCCTTCTCGACGGCGGTGCGGGCGTCGGCGGCCTGCGCGGCCGTGACGGCGGGGGCGAAGCCCTGCCCGACCACGATGTGCGGGTGCCTCGCGACGAGCCGGGCCCGCACGTCGCCCCGCGGCCCGGCCCACCGTTCCAGGGCGTGGTCCCGTACGTCCGCCAGCGCGGCGGCGCGGTCCGCCGCGGGCGGGGCGAAGCGGCCGCCGGAGGCCCGCCGGTGCTCGGACCAGCGGTCCTCCCAGAACTCCACGGTCCAGCCGGGCCAGCGGGCTGCGATGCCACCGGCGTGGGCCCGGGCCGTGTTCAGCCACCAGCCGACCCGGCGCCGCTGCGGGTCCACGTGGATGCCGGCGTCCGCCCGGAGCCGGTGGCTCCCGTGGTCCGGTGCGTCCCGGAGCCGGTCCAGCAGGGCGGGCCCCTCCTCGACCGGGTGGTCGCCGATGTCGGCGAGGACGTGGCAGCGCCCCGACCCGGTGGTGACCACGGCCACCGCCGGGTCGGGGTCGTCGAGCTCCTCGTCGCCGGGCTCCAGCGCCGGGCCCGGGTACACGGAGCGGTCGGGCTCCTGCGGATCGAGGCCGAGGTGGGCGCGCAGCCCGCTCTGGCCGTCGTAGAGCCAGCGCACCTGCCAGCCGGGCCACGCGCCCCGCAGCAGCTCCAGGGTGGCGGCCCGGGTGCGCAGGGAGGCGGCCGGCCCTTCCCACGTGAAGACCAGCAGGAGCCGGCGGGCGGGGTCGGCGAGGACGCCCGCCTCGATCATGTCGTCGGGGTACCAGCTGTCGTCGATCGCATGGGTGCGCAGGAAGGGCAGCGTCGCTTCGGGCCCGGCCAGCAGGTCGAGGTCGAGTCCCACCGCGCCGTAGGAGGAGCGGTGGCGCACCGGCCCGTCGGGCCCGACGAGCACGAAGGTCGCCCGGTTGCCCATCCTCAGAGTCCCGTGGCTTCGCGCAGGGCGGCGGCCGTCCTCTTCGCGTCGTAGTCGTCCGGGACGCCCTCGACCAGGATGACCTCGCCCGCGATGTGGTCGGTGCGCAGCGGGAGGATGGCCTGGTAGGCGGGTGAGGCGTACCAGGCGCGGGCCCGCTCGATGTCCGGGAAGCCGATGATGACGACGGTCCCGGGGAAGGGGCCCTCCAGGACCTCGACCTCCTTGCCGTGCACGAGGAAGCGGCCGCCGAAGGGCTCCATGGTCGACTGGATCCGCTCGATGTACTCGAGGATGTCCTCGTTCATCGTGTCGGGGCGGATGTGGCCGATGGCGTACGCGGTCATGGTCTTCTCCCTCGTCAACCGGTCCGCCGGTGCGGGCCGTCGATCAGATCGTGCCAGCGGGCGGTCGCGACCGCGATTACCCGCGGCGTCATGCCGGAGTCATGCCGGGGTCACGCCGGGGCGGGCTGGAAGGTGCGCCGGTAGGCGATCGGGGAGACACCGAGCGTGGAACGCATGTGCTGGCGCAGGGAGTTGGCCGAACCGAAGCCGGCGCGGTGGGCGACCAGGTCGACCGGCAGGTCGCTGGACTCCAGCAAGTGGCGCGCCAGCTCCAGGCGTTGGGCGGTGAGCCATTGCACCGGGGTCATCCCGACCTCGTCGCGGAACCGCCGGGTGAAGGTGCGCAGGCTCATCCGGGCGTGCGCGGCCAGCTCGGCGAGGGTGACCGGTTCGGCGAGGCGTTCCAGGGCCCAGGCGCGGGTGGCGGTGGTGGTGGCGACGGTCGGCTCCGGTACGGGACGGTCGATGTACTGGACCTGGCCGCCGTCGCGCCAGGGCGGGACCACGCAGAGCCGCGCGGCCCGGTTGGCCACGGCCGTGCCGTGGTCGTGGCGGATCAGGTAGAGGCAGAGGTCGATGCCGGCCGCCACGCCGGCCGAGGTGAGGATGTCGCCGTCGTCGACGAAGAGGACCTCCTCGTCGAGCCGGACGCGGGGGAAGCCGCGCTGGAACTCGGGCGCGTGCAGCCAGTGCGTGGTGGCGGGCCGGCCGTCGAGCAGCCCGGCGGCGGCGAGCACGTAGGAGCCGGTGCAGAGGGAGACCAGCCGGGTGCCGGGCCGGATCGCGGCGAGGGCGTCGGTCAGCGGCTGCGGCAGGGGGGCGCCGTGCGCGAGCTCGTCCATGGCGTGGGTGGGCGTGACGATCACGGTGTCGGCGGCGGCGAGGGCCTCGGGGCCCGCCGTGACGCCCACGGTGAAGCCCGCGTCGCTGGTCACGGGCAGGCCGTCGGCGGTGCAGACGGTCACCTCGTAGAGCGGGTTCCCGGCCCCGTCGTGGGCGTTGCCGAAGACGCGGGAGGGGATGCCGAGCTCGAACGGGGGGACCCCTTCGAGGGCGAGTACGGCGATTCGGTGCATGGCCAGATCCTGACACATGGTGGCCGTCAGGCCAACACCACAGGCTTCTCCGGGCGCCGAAGCTGATGTCACAGCAGCAGTCGGCACACCTGAAGCACCCGACACCCGACACACACCTGAGGAGAAACACATGCGCGCCGTCGTCGTCAGCCAGTGGGGCGGACCCGAGGTACTCACCGAGACCGAGCTGGACCGCCCGGAGCCGGGGATGGGAGAGGTCCTCGTCCGCGTGCACGCCGCCGGGGTGAATCCCGTCGACTGGAAGACCCGGGCCAGCGGTGCCCTCATCCCCTGGGGGCCGGTCCCGCAGGTCGGCTGGGACGTGTCCGGCACGGTCGAGGCCGTCGGCGCGGGCGTGACCCTCCACCGGGTGGGCGACGAGGTCTACGGGATGCCCCGCTTCCCGCAGCAGGCCGGCGCCTACGCCGAGTACGTGACGGCTCCCGCCCGGCACTTCGCCCGCAAGCCCGTCTCGCTGGACCACGTCCGGGCGGCCGCGCTGCCGCTGGCGGCACTGACCGCCTGGCAGGCGCTGGTGGACACCGCCGCGGTCTCGCCCGGGCAGCGCGTGCTGGTGCACGCCGCGGCCGGCGGGGTCGGTCACCTGGCCGTGCAGATCGCCAAGGCCCGGGGCGCGTACGTGATCGGCACCGCGAGCGCCGCCAAGCACGAGCTGCTCCTCGGCCTCGGCGCCGACGAGGTGATCGACTACCGCACCACGGACTTCGAGGACGCCGTCACGGACGTGGACGTCGTGATCGACGCCATCGGCGGGGACTACGCGCAGCGCTCGCTGAAGGTGCTGAAGCCGGGCGGCCACCTGGTGACCCTGCCCGGCCCGGACGGCATCCCGGCCGACACCCGGGGCGTGCAGGCCGCCTGGGTCCTCGTGGAGCCGGACCTGAAGGGCCTGGAGGAGATCGCGGCTCTGGTGGAGCAGGGCCTGCTGAAGCCCCTGGTCGACACGGTGCTGCCGCTGGAGCAGGCCGCGAAGGCCCACGAGATCGGCGAGCTGGGCCGCACCACCGGCAAGATCGTCCTGACCGTCGCCTGAGCCCGCTGCGCGGCGGACGGCCCTCAGCCCGTGGGCCGTCCGCGCAGGTGGTGCTGGAGGCGCGCGTGGCGGAACTGGTAGACGGCGCCGACCTGGCGCAGGACGCCGCGCCGGTAGGCGTCCTCCAGGAAGGCGACCGTCGCCCAGGGGAGGCGGCCGGTCAGGGGCAGCCAGACGCGGGTGAGGAGCACCCACTGGCCCCAGGCGGTGAACGCCAGGGCGTAGGAGAGCGAGCCGGCCAGGCCGCCGACGGCGCCGAGCGCGAGCCCGTCGGCCATCGGCCAGGTCAGCGGGCCGAGGACCCCCTGGAGGAGCTCGGTCATCAGCCGGCCGCCGAAGGCGATCACCAGGGTGAGCATCGGCGCGAGGAAGAGGGCTTGGCGCACCACGATGCTGCGGTTGATGGCCAGCAGGTCCGTCGGGGTGGCGGCGGAGCCGAGGTCGATGGGCGTCTCCAGGGTGGCCACGAGCCCGAGGACGAGACCGCCCGCCAGGGCGAAGGTGAGCCCGTACATCAGACAGTTGACGGCCGTCGCCCCGAGCACCGCCGCGTTGACCACCACCCCGCCGTACGTCAGCTGCGCACCGACGGTGAAGGCGAGCCCGCAGCCGAGACCCATCACGAAGCCGCCCAGCACTCCGGCCGGGACCAGGGTGGTGAACCTGCGGGCGGGAACGGCCGCGCCAGGCCGGCGGCGGCCGGGCAGCCGCATCCGTACCCGGGACGGCTCGAAGGCGCGGATCCCGAGCGCGGACATGAGTCCGTAGACCAGTCCGAAGGCGAGACCGACCGCGGGGCCGAACAGCAGCGCGTCCAGCAGGCCCGAGCCCAGCGCGAACCAGGCGCCGCGGCCCGCGGCCAGGTTCCTGGCCGGGAAGACCAGCCAGTCGGCGACGGCGGTGACCAGGGAGCAGGCGAGGACCACGGCCAGGATGCGCGTGGGCAGCCCCAGGGAGTCGCGCAGCTGCCACCACGCCAGGTCCTGGCCCCCGTGCCGCTCGGGCCGGTCCAGGTGCTCGGCGAGGTGCCCCAGGTAGTGCCGGGCGCGCCGTGGGTCCCAGCCGTGGGTCCTGCGCGCGCGGCGGCCGGGGGACGCGAGCGGGGGGCCGGGCCGGTAGACGCTCGGCACGAAGCCGGCCAGCAGGTGCTCCTCGACGGCCTCCGGGGTCGGGAAGCGGGTGGCGTCCAGCAGCACGGCCGGATCCTCGGCCGGGGTGTCGCTGTAGGCGGTCCGGGCGAGCAGGACCATCAGCGGGGTGCTCAGTACGGTCGCGAGGCGGGCGCCGGGCCGGCCGGCCGGGTCGGTGCGCAGCCGTTCCAGCACGGGGTCCCATCCGGTGGCGGCCCGTCCGTCCCGGTCGGCCGGTGCGGTGGGGCGCGCGGTGCGGGGCAGGTAGTGGACCAGGTCGTCGGCGTCCAGGTCCAGCAGCTCGATGCCCGCGGTCCTGCGGAGCACCTCGACCGCGACGGCCTCGGCGAACTGTTCGGTGCGGCTGGTCAGGAGCAGCGGCAGGGCGCTCGCGTTGAGTTCGCGCAGGGCGACGCCGAGCAGCCCGGTGGCCATCTCGTCGAACCCGTCCAGGACCGGCAGGATCCATCCGGCGTCCACCAGGTCGGCGGCGAGGGTCGAGCCGCCGGGGGCGCGGGCGCCGAGGTTCGGGTGGTCGCGCAGCAGACGGGCGATCAGCCAGTCGCGCAGGGTGGTGCCGGTCGGGTCCCACGATCCCATGCTGAAGACCACGGGCACGGGCTCGCCGTCGGAGCGCGCGCCGAGGTGGTCGAGGACGAAGCGCAGGACGAGGACGGTCTTGCCCGAGCCGGCCCGGCCGAGCACCACCAGCCGCCCGGACCGCACGCGCCGGTAGACGCCTGCGATGTCGGCGAGGCTGCCGTCCAGGGCGAGCGGGCCGCGGACCGATCCGGGCGGGGCGCCGCTGATGTTGTCCCAGTGGTCCAGCAGGTCCGCGGGCGCCGACCGCCACCGCACGGGCAGCGGGAAGGGGTCGTGGATGCGGCGCTGCTCCTCCTCGCGGATGCAGCGGCCGTAGACGTCGTGGGCGAGCGCCGCGGCGACCTCCTCGAGGACGCCCCGGGACGTCGGCAGCGTGCCGTGCTGAACGGGCCGGGCCGGCTCGGGTTCCGGTACGGGCCCGGGCGCGGGTGGCGGCAGGGGCGCGGGCGTGGTGCGCAGGTCCTCCCCGGCGGCCCCGCTGCCGCGGTGCGCGGCCAGCAGCTCCGTCCAGAGCTCGTCACGGTCGCGCCGCAACGCGTCGGCCAGCGCGTGCGCGACCTGCTTCACCGTCCCCATCCGGGCGTCGGTGGGCTTGCCGGTCTCCAGCCGGTGGATGGTGCGGACCCCGAGCCGGGAGCACTCGGCCAGCTGCTCCTGCGTCATCCCCGCCTCGTGCCGCAGACCGCGGAGCAACGCACCGAACCGGCTGGTCACATGAACACCCTTCCCCCGACGACGGTCCTGCCACTTGTGTCGGATGTCCTCTCAGATCTTGGTCAAACCACGGGGTGCGGTCGACCGGCCACATATGGCCGGTTGCGGGCATGGTCCCCCGACCAGCACGAACACCACGATGGGCCCCGGCCGCCGCACCCGACGCGGCGCCGCCTCGACCCAGGGGAGTTGACCCGTATGTCCACCAGGAAGCCGAACAGGCTCGCCCGCCGCCTCAAGTCCGTCGTCGCATCGACGGTCCTCTTACTCGCCGGTGCCGTGGTCGCACCCGCGACCGCGCACGCCGCTCCCGCGAACCACTACTACATCGAGATCGGCGGCACCGGCGCGGCCGCGGAGGCGCCCGGGTGCACCACGACCTTCGATGCCGCGAACCGGAATCTGAAGGGGGGCATCGCGGTCCCCGTCTGCTACGCGGCCAGCGGCGGGCCTTTCGTGGGGAGCCACAACGAGATGCCGGCCCCCTTCGCACCGAGCTTCGGCGACAGCGTGAACCAGGGCTACTGGAACGCCAGGGCCGCCCTGGAGAACGCCTACCGCGCCGACCCGACGGCCCGCTTCACGATCGCCGGCTACTCCCAGGGCGCCTGGGTCGGCGACCTGCTGCTCCAGACGATCGCCGCGGGCGGCACCGCGGTGCCCCGCGAACAGGTCGACGGCATGCTCTACTCCGACCCGATGCAGCCCGGCACCGGCTTCTGGCGCCTGGTGCCCCAGGGGGTCCTCGTCCCGTTCGTGGCGTACTCCCCCGGCACCGGGCCGGAGGAGTTCCCCGGGGTCCCGGTCCGTCGCTTCTGCATCAAGACCGACGGGGTCTGTGACGCGACGTCCCTGGACTCCTTCCCCGGCTTCCTGCAGCAGCACCCGCGCTACTTCCGGGAGGGCGAGATCATCGCGACCACCCTCACCGAGCACGGCGGCAGCGGAACCGTCTGGTACCCGGCGGCCTGATCCGGTCATGTCGACGCCGCGGCCCGCCCGGGGGGACGGGCCG